>JBCCSO010000343.1:0-5512 GCA_039199965.1 Chloroflexota bacterium
AAAAAAACAAACAACTTGTAGATGATATGTACTCAGGGCTCAACGAAAACGTGTTGGGACTGATGCAAAAATATTGGAAAGAAGACATGGTCTGGGAAGGCCCGGCCGGTATCGGCACGATGAATGGAATCGATCAATTCGAAAATGACTATCGTGATCCATTTATCAAAGCATTCCCTGACAAGCATGCAATTGATATTGTACGCATTGCAGAAGGTGATGAGTGGGTAGCTGGCACAGGCTATCAAGACACCACCTTTGCAGAAGATTGGCTGGGTATCAAAGCTTCTGGTGAAAAGATTCGTATGCGCTATATGGACTTTTGGCGTGTGGAAGAAGACCCTGAAACGGGCGAGCGCAAGCTGGCTGAAAACTTGGTCCTGATCGACATTTTGGGCGTCATTGAACAGTGCGGCTACAACATTGAAAATGTGCTTAAGTTTATAGGGTCAAAGCCACCGGAGTTTTTTGATCAATAGTTTTCAGCTGTTGGCTTTTGGCTCTTAGCTTTTGTGTGTGACCATAGATTGCGCTGAAAAGAACGGGCCAATGGCTAACAGCTAAGAGCTAAAAGCCAAATGAGCGACGCAAATAAAAAACTGGTTGACGACATGTACGTCAGCATGAATCTGAATGAAGTAGGTGCCATGAAGAGGCACTGGACCCGCAATATGGTTTGGGACGGCCCGGCCGGGATCGGCACCAAACACGGGGTTGAGCAATTTGAACAAGAGGTGCGCGTTGACTTTATACGCTCATTTCCTGACAAAGTTGGGGAAGATATTGTGCGCATCTCTGAAGGGGACTGGGTAGCTGGCACCGGCTACCAAGACACGACCTTTGCAGCAGACTGGCTGGGTATTCCGGCAAACGGCAAGCAGGTTCGCGTGCGCTACATGGACTTTTGGCGCATTGAAGAAGAAGATGGAGAACGTAAACTGTCTGAAAATCTCGTCTTGATCGATATTCTTGGCGTTTTGGAGCAGGCCGGATACGACATCAACAACGTTCTTAAATTTATCGGATCTAAACCACCAGAATACTTTGACTAGATCATCAGCTAGTCAGCCACTCACTTCGCTCGTTGATCAGCCTATCAGCGGTTTCATACGAGCATAATCCCGCAGGAAAGCAGAATTATTTTCATCCCATACAACATAGCTGATTGGCTGATAAGCTAATTAGCTGACAAGCTAAAATGAAATACCAAGCAGCAAAAAAACTCGTTCGCGAATACTTCGATGCAATGGAGAATGCGACACCTGAAACGGTCGCAGATGTTCTCAAACAATACACCAACGGCGATGATTATCACTGGCGCGGGGTTTACCCGTATCGGGAGCAGTTTGGCTCAGACACCGTGGCAGAAATGTTCTGGCAGCCGCTCATGCGCTCGCTGCGTCATATGCAGCGCAGGCAGGACATTTTCATTGGGGGAACCAATGAAATAAGCGGTGAAATCTGGGTGATGAGCATGGGCAACTTCATGGGGCTCTTTGATGAAGATTGGCTCGGTATCCCTCGTACGCGCAAAATCGCTAACTTACGCTATGCTGAATTTAACTGTGTTGAAGATGGAAAAATTACCCGTACCGGCATTTTTGTAGACGTGATTGGGATGATGGTTCAGGCTGGGACTTATCCTTTGCCTCCGTCCACTGGGGTTTATTTCAATTACCCCGGCCCGCGTACGCATGATGGCTTGGTCTATGAAGCCCAACCAGAAGAGCAAGGCGTTAAGACACTCGCTTTGGTCAATGAAATGATACAGGACTTAGGCGATTTGAATGAGAGTGGCTCAATGGGATGCCCGCCTGAAGTGCTAGAACGGACATGGTCACCACGCATGTTATGGTACGGTCCAGCTGGAATTGGGGCAACCTATACGATCCCCCGCTATCAAGAGCAACATCAATTACCCTTTCGAAACAATTTAGACGACAAGAAGTTTGAAGGGCATGTATGTCGCTTTGCGGAAGGAAACTTTGCCTGTTTCTTTGGCTGGCCCAATCTAAGCAATCGTGCCATCGGAGGATTTCTGGGGATGCCGGCTGGAGCTGGCAGCGCGACCATGCAAGTGGTGGATGTCTATCGCCGGGAAGGAGACTTGTTGGCGGAGAACTGGGTTTTAATCGACATTCCATGGTGGCTCAAGCAGCAGGGGCTGGATGTGCTGGACCGCACGCAAAAGATTCTCAATAGTGACAGTTAATAAGTAAAAAGTAATAAGTGTGAAGTATGAAGTGCTGGGCTCTCAACTGCTTCATACTTCACACTTTCTACTTCAGACTATGGAAAGTATTCACAATCAAAATAAGACATTCATCGGCCGACTGCGCGCGGCACTTTACGATATCAACCCATCGACTCTAAAAAGTCAGCTTAGCGAGTTTTTTGCTCCCGATTGTAACATTAAGCTCGCCTTTCCATTCGAAAATTTAGACGGTCCGGCCGCGCTTTATGAGCAAGCCTACGTACCACTTTTAGAAGCAATTCCTGATCTTGAGCGGCGAGACTATATCGTGATGGCGGGGGAATCAAACGGCCGGAACTGGGTTGGCACGGGTGGTCATTACATGGGCGTTTTTGAGCGGCCATGGCTCGACATCCCCCATACCAATCATCTGGTTGCCATGCGCTACCATGAGTTTTTCCGCATTGAAGACGAGCAGATCGTTGAGATGCAGGCGCTATGGGATATTCCGGCCGTGATGATGCAGGCCAATGCGTGGCCGATGATGCCGAGCTTGGGCATTGAGTGGCCTGTTTGCCCCGGCCCCGCTAGTAATGATGGCATCATCACAACACCCTATGATCAGGCTGAGGGAGATACCAGCATCAAGCTCGTCATCGACATGTTGACAGATCTGATGAACAACAATGAAGGGGTCGAGGCGATGAATTTAGACAAGTATTGGCACCCCGGTTTTAACTGGTACGGCCCGGCCGGGATCGGCTCAATGCGGCGCATTTCTGGATTCCGCAATTGGCATCAGATTCCTTTTCTAAAAGCGATGCCAGATCGTAAAGCTTTGCTCGAAAATGGCGTCACACTGGGTGATGGGGATTATGTGGGGTTTACCGCGTGGCCCGGAATGACGATCACCCTATCTGGTGACGGATTTTTGGGGACAGCACCATCCAATCAAAAACTGACCATGCGCAGCCTTGATTTCTGGCGTCGTGAAAATGGGCTTATTCGAGAAAACTGGGTGCTGGTAGATGTTCTCGATTTTTATCATCAAATTGGGGTCGATGTATTTGAGCGGATGCGAGAGACGACGGTTGCAAGACGCACGATTCAAATTAGGTAGTGAGAAGTAAAAAGTAGAAAGTTTGAAGTGAGCGCTATCGGTTTATATTTGACGCTTGTTACTTCATACTCAAAAAAAGGATGCAATTAAATCAAGATAATAAGGCAACGGTTTGGGCGTTTTGGAAAGAGCTTGAGGCGGCCGATGCCTCTCAATATTTGAGGATAGCTGAGCAGTTTATATCGGCCGATGTGGCATGGCACGGCCATGATCCGGTGAATGACCTGAGCGGTCCGCAAGGTTTTGTCGATGGCTTTTGGCAGCCGCTGCTCTTTTCATTTCCCGATTTAACCCGCGAAACGCACATTTTTATGGGTGGGCAGTCAAATGGCCGGGTCGACGGTGATATTTCAAAAGACGGCCGGATGTGGGTTAGCGGCACCGGCTATTTCAACGGCACCTTTGCCAATGATTATGAAACCATCCCGGCTACGGGTAAGCAAGTTCGCATCCGGTGGGGTGAGTTTTGCTGCATGGAAAATGGCATGATCACAGAGGTCTATTTCTTGCTTGACCTGATCGATCTGATGCAACAAGCAGGCTACAACGTGCTGCCACCGGCTAAAGGAAAAGACCACATCTACCCAGCTCCGGCCGCGGCCGACGGCATTTTGCATGAGATGCAAGAGGTCAACACCACCCGATACAGCTTGGAGCACATCCGTGGTTTTATTTTTGATGGCCTGAATGCATTTGACCAAGATGACCTAAAAAGTATGGGGATGGCTGATTTTTTCCATCCGGATGTGAAATGGTATGGGCCGGGTGGCATTGGCGCCTGCCTGAGTTTTAAAGAGTTTGAGGATTTGCATCAAGCACCGTGGTTGGTGGCATACCCAGATCGGCAGGTGCAGGATCTAGACGCGCTATTTGCTGAGGGGGCATATACGGCCGCGCCCGGTTTCCCCGGCGTGCTGGCTACCCACACTGGCCCTTACCTAGATGCGGCCGCGACAGGTAATAAAGTTGGGTTTAACGGGCTTGATTGGTGGAAGCGTGAGGGTGAGCAGTACATTGAGAACTGGGTATTTGTAGACATGATCCACCTGTTTAGGCAATTTGGGATCGATTTGTTTGAGCGACTTGCTGAGCAAGTTCAACAATCTTCATAATGCCCGTGGAATGAATTCCACGTCTAAAAGGAAACATGCTGAAGCATGTTCTTAGCCATTTTTATTTCAACATGCTTTAGCATGTTTCTTCACTAAACGCAGAATTCATTCTGCAGGCAGAAGGAGTATGAATGCCATTCTGGAGAACCTATTACCACCTCGTTTGGAGTACAAAGAACCGAAAAGAACTAATCACGCCTGAAAACGAACCTGCTCTGTTTCAGTACATCATTAATAAATCCACAGAAATAGGCGGCCGCCTATTTGCAATCAACGGTTGGACCGAGCACGTACACATTGTAGGTACAATCCCACCAAAAGTGGCTGTTTCAGAAGCCGTAAAAATATTAAAAGGGGCCAGCTCACACTACATCAATCAGCAGGGACTTAGTGAATCAAAATTTGAGTGGCAAAGAGGATACGGCGTTTTGACTCTGGGTGAAACTCAACTTGACAAAGCCATAACCTATGTTGAAAAACAAAAAGAACATCATTCAGAACACACAACCAACTCACGGCTTGAGCGTGCTGACATTGAAGACGAAGGGCCCCCACACATGGGACTTCACAAAGAACCTATTCCGAAAGCGATTCGGGAAGATGGTCCCATTTATATTATCGAGAGCGAAGAAATCCCATTTTAAATAACATGCTTCAGCATGTTTCACACATAGAAGCAGAATTCATTCCGTTAAATTCTGTAGAAAATAAAAACATGACCAACCAAGATAACAAAAAAATCGTTTGGGACTGCTGGCAGAGGCTGAACTATGCGCCCCCAGAGCGAATCCCGGCCGTCTTGTCATCAGCCATGCATCCCAATACTGAGTGGCACGGGCCCCATCCCATCAACGATATTAACGGGATTGAAAACTTAATAAGCGGGTTTTGGCGGCCGTTCCGCACCGCCTTTCCGGACCTCAAACGCACCGTCGACATCTTCCTAGGTGGCGATGACGACGGACACCAGTGGGTCACCTCCACCGGCTATTTTACCGGCACATTCCAGCAAGATTGGCAGATGCCGAGCGCCAGCATCGCGGCTACCGGCAAGAAAACCTATATTCGCTTTGGAGAGTTCTGCGT
>JBCCSO010000344.1:0-5503 GCA_039199965.1 Chloroflexota bacterium
CAAGAAAAATGTTCGTAGTAGCGACTTTAGTCGCTGAATTCGCTAAGCAAAAACGGCTAAAGCCGTTACTACATACAAGTACTGAATAAATACCTTTTTAGTTAGATCACAAGTTATTTTTGATAGACCTGACAGGTTTCCAGCGAGCTTTCACCAGAGGAATTGATTTATAAAACCTGTCAGGTCTAAAGACCGAATTTAATATGACGATTAACGTAACAATCTATAACGAATATGTACACGAAATCAAAAATCCGCAGGTAGCTGCCATCTATCCAGAAGGGATACACGGCGCTATTGCAGATTTTCTAGAAGAACAGGATGACATTGGCACCATTCGCGTTGGCACACTCGAGCGCAACGAACACGGGCTCACCCAAGACGTACTGGACAATACGGATGTGATGCTCTGGTGGGGGCATCTAGCCCACCACAAAGTCTCTGACGAAGTGATCGAGCGAGTTCACAAACGGGTTTTAGAGGGGATGGGCCTTATCGTGTTGCACTCGGGCCATCATTCAAAAATCTTTCGCAAACTGATGGGGACCAGCTGTTCACTCACTTGGCGCGAGGCAGACGAGCGAGAACGGCTGTGGGTTGTGAATCCGTATCACCCCATCACTCAGGGGCTGAACAAATACATTGAGCTGGAAAAAGCAGAAATGTACGGTGAGGTTTTTGATATCCCTGAACCAGAATCTCTTCTGTTTGTGAGCTGGTTTGAAGGGGGCGAGGTGTTCCGCAGTGGCGCGACGTGGCATCGCGGCCGGGGCAAGATTTTTTATTTCAGGCCGGGTCATGAAACCTATCCTGTTTTCTTCAATCCTGAAATCCAGCAGGTCATCACCAATGCTGTCCGCTGGGCCAAGTTTGAAGGAAACACCAAAGCGCTTGGCATTTTAGATGCCCCAAACATTAAAGACCCAATCGAAAAAATTGAGCCAAAGGATTAACAATCATGATGACAACACCCAAAACGGTTGACGTACAGGCCACCATGATTGGCTGTGGTGGGATGGCGCAGGGGCATTTTCGAAACATTCTTTCAAATTTCCCCAACACCCATTTCCCAGTTGTGTTCGAGCCATCGGCCGATATGTACGCAGCCACTGTAAAAATATTTGAAGATTTGGGTCGGCCGGTGCCAGAAAACGCTGCCAGCGTAGCAGAGCTCGTCAATAAATACGGCAATCAGCTTGATGCAGCCTTCATTAACTCCCCGCACAAGTTCCACTTTGAGCAAGCGGTAGCATGTTTAGAAGCTGATATTGATGTATTACTAGAAAAACCGATGGTGATGACAGCGGCCGAAGCCAAAGACCTGATTGAAGTGCGAGACACAACCGGCCGACTATTGGTAGTCGCCTTCCAGGGCAGCCTATCACCAGAAGTGCGCATGGCCGACAAACTGCTGCGCTCGGGCACATTGGGCACTGTGCGCAACATCGACGCGCAGGTTTGGCAAGACTGGAATCAAAACCAGACAAACACGTGGCGGCAGGTTCCCGAACTATCAGGCGGTGGATTTATGTTTGATACAGGAGCCCATATGCTCAATACCGTCAGTGATCTGGCCGGTGAGCCGTTTGTAGAGGTGGCTGCATTTTTAGACAACTTGGGGCAACCGGTTGATATCTTGGGGGTCGTGATCGGCCGCTTGCAGTCAGGCACCCTTGTCACCCTCAATGCGTGTGGCGAAGCTTTTGAATCATGTCAATCAGAAATCAAGCTGGTCGGCACCAAAGCGATGATGCGCACCGGTATTTGGGGTAAGTATTTGGATATCAAGTTTAAGGGACACCATCCGTGGGAGGCCATCCCGGTTCCTGAAACGCTGGGCGTGTGGGAACAGTTCTTGGCAGTCCGTCTAGGGATGATTGAAAACCCATCCCCGCCAGAAGTCGGGTTGCGTATGGCGCATTTGTGGGACGCGATCAAAGAGTCGGCCGCGAATGGCGGTCAGCCAGTTCAAATCAGTCAGGCCTAGCAGAATCGGGTCTGCCTGATGGTACAAAAAAATCAGGTAGGCCCACACCAAGTGGGGAGCCCACACATAATCTTGGAGCCTGATTAGGGCCTGCACTTCTTTAGCGAAGGAAAAAACTGCCACCCACGTGAAGCACATAAAAACGAGTGTTGCCTGCGAAGAAGGTTTTGCTTTCATATCTTTAGTATTTGCCAGATCGCATCAGGTTTTTCTGAAAACTGATCAGAGTCAGCGTGAAAGAAAAGTGAAGAGACAATTAATAAAAAATGTTACAAAACGAGATGATTTATCGCTCGCCGAGCAAATCAATATGATGTCTGCAGAATCATTGATAAACCTAATCCTGAAATTCTGAACAATTTTGGGTTGGCAAGCATTATGTAGGTGAGCAGCAGGATTTCTTTCTCCTTTGTTCGTGAACGGGACGTAGGTTTTGGACGACCCTATTTCCCGTTTTCTCTTATTTAAACTTCTCTCAAGAGAATTCACAAAAGACATGACAGCAATTTTGCCAAGTGATCAATCTAACATAATAGAGCGAAGGCTTTCAGAGGGTAGAGCTACTCAAAGCGAAATTACCCATTTTTTGGTCGTTCATTACTACGCAACACTTCATCGCTTGGCTTTAAGTTTATTGTCGCAGTCGGAGGAGGCGGCCGATGTTGCACAGCAAACAATCATCAAAGCAGCAGCAAAAATAGATCAGTACCAGCCGGGAACAAACTTCAAAGCATGGGTCTTCAAAATTGCTGTCAACGAAGCCAGAATGGCCATAAGACGCAATCAGGCACGACAACGTCTGAAGAATATTTTGACACTTGGTCTGCAAGCGGACAGTCAGCCCTTACCCCCAGAAGCACAGATGATTCTCAGCGAAAGAGACCGATCAATTTGGAAAGCAGTATCAGAGCTTCCAACAAAACAGAAGCTTCCAGTTCTCCTCCGCTATAGCTTTGGTCTTACAGATCAAGAGATTAGCGAAATTCTTGAAGTTCCACATGGAACAGTCCGATCCAGACTACATAATGCACATAAAAAGCTCTTCGTAATGCTGGCAAAGCAAGAAGTCAAAGGCTTACGGTAAACAAAACCATGATGAACCGCAAAAACAACATCCATGAAGAAATTCAGGAACTTCTTGTTCAGAAAAACACACTCTGGCCAGATGAATTGAGCCGCGTAAATGCTCATCTTAAGGTCTGCGATCAATGTCAGTCATTTGCCAATTTTTTGGAAGAGATGAATCAGCGTAATTGGAATCCATATGCTTCTGAGACTGTATCCGCTCAGGAAAAACAGAGCATATTAAGAATGATTGAGCTAAACCAAAGAAGTCGACCACAAAAATCTCAGCAGAACATAGCTGCTTTTACTCAATCCATAGCCTCAGTTGCATTTTTTGTCATTTTAGCTGCCCTTTTATTCCTGATCGTTCGTCCTGATCTTGGCTCAGTTGCCTTCCTGTCATCAAGCCGAGATAAGTCAATAGAACGCGACTACGACGGTTGGGAGCTGGGGGTTGCTTTTGATGTACCCGATGAATTGAAATATCAATTCACAGTGGTGGTCGAAGGATACCAACTGGGCAATGTTATGGGATTAAGCAACCGCCCGATAATGGAAGAAGATCTTTTTTCTCCTTGGAAACTTGATGTTGGTGAAACCCGCGCAATGATCTCGGTAAAAAATCCGATTTTTGATTTATCTGGGAACCCAGAAGTACATATGCACGAATTTTCTGGATACTTTAACGGTTTCAGCGGCAATTACGAATTTATTGAATTTGCAGGTAGGACCACTTACTTTTTAGAGTCAAATTATCTAGGCCGCGACTATGTAGATGCAACATTCTTCACCGGTGAGAGACTAGTCCGTATTTACATTGAAGGCAAACCAGATTCTGAAGGAAACATGCCTGACATTAAAAATATGGCGCGACTTATGGCCGAATCAATGTTGGAAGTTGAGTATGATGGGTGGCAAACATGGCAAGACAACGAGTTAAATATGCACATTGTCCTGCCTGAAAACTTATCTGCTACAGACAACATTGGGGGACAATCTTTGTTCATTTTTGAAGAAAATGCTGAGCTCAATGAAGACTGGATAATTTGGTACGGCCATTCTTCACAGGTTACTAAACTATCTGCAGCGGATTTAAGAGAAATGGGGGGCCTATTTCTTGAGTCCCCTGAATTTGATATCTTAGAGTACGGAAACCTATCCAGCATGTACCCCACAGCTCAGCTTGTGCAAGACTTATCGGATGAGCTTCCAAACCACTTACAAAGAATGAGCTTATACGAGACACGTGATGGTCAATACCTTTTAGCAGCGGCCATGTTTAACTGGATTTCAGAATATGATCCTCCACTTTTAGTTATGACCCTACAGTTTGATCAATCAGAATTAGATTCAACTCAGTTTGATTTTTCAAAAGTATGGCGCGGGATGCGAACAACAACTGTGCCTTTGATCAAACCTGAGCAATTGATTGCAGACCCTTATTATGGCCAGCATTCAACAGTTAATTCAACATCTTTTACAAATCACGTAGGAACTGAAATGGTGACAGATTTCTCTGAGCTAGAGCTGGTCATTGAATCAATTTCACAAAAGTTAGGAAAAACTCAGGTTAACTACTTCCTACGTCCATCTTCTAGCGATATTGCTCAATTTTCAGCTCAGGCAATTGAGGGTCGTCTATTTAATGAGCTAGGCAATGAAATACCGTATGCAGGCGGTAGTTCTGAATTGATGAGATGGGGAGATGATGGAAGCTACAATCCGCCCAGCACGGTAAGATTTGACGGCGCACTCAACCATTCCCCAAACAATACTTTGACACTTTTTGTTGACGTTATTCTATTTTGGGTAGAAGCAACCAATGAGATTTTTATTGATCTTTCTAGCCGAGAATGGGGTGATTATTGGACCATAAATCAAACAACACACTTCAATGGTGCTTCGGTAACTTTTACAGAGGTGTGGCTTGATGAAGAAGATCAGATTCTAAAAATGCGGGGAGAACTAAATCAAAGCAACAGTCTGTACCACATAAAAGATTTGTATCACACTCAAAACAGCGATGTCCAACTTAAATTGGAGGGAGCTTATGTTGAGTTAAATTATCAGCTACAGACTTTAGAACAGACCTCGATATCGCTTTTCTTGCAGTCGACAATTCAATACGAAGACGCAATTTCTGTTAGTTTTATCGTAAACGAGCAAGGGGATGTAATTAAGAAGGATGGCTGACCAAAGAAGCACATAAACATTACAGCAAATTAAGATCAAGATAAACGAATGCTTCTAATTTTTCGGGTCGGCCTATAATCTTATATACCTCAGCGCAAACGGTATTGAACTTACTCACAAACAATATAAATGAATGCTCTAACAAAACTTCGAGAAAACTCTTTATCTCTGCTCGGTGCCCTGTTCATTGTCTTCTTGGCAACAATCGGCATCCTGAAAGCGGACCTGACAGACGGCATGGACGTCTTTGCATGGATC
>JBCCSO010000345.1:0-5500 GCA_039199965.1 Chloroflexota bacterium
CTAGCGGGTAAGCCAATGCGCAAAACAGCTACTTTACTCAAATGTTTTCGCTGAACCACCCCATTGATAAAGTGAGTCGTGCCGATCATCGCGGCTTCAATCCGGCCGGGATCGATGGCTGAGTCATTTAACACTATGTTGAGCGCGTTCAAAATCCCATCGGTTGCATCTTCGGTTGTGGCAACCTTTGTTGCCGCCAGCACGTCTGGCCCCTCCAAAATAACTGCGTCCGTGTTGGTTCCGCCCACATCAATCCCTATGCGTGCCATTTAAGCGCCTCCAAATAAAGGTTGATAATCAAGCTCATAGCCAAAAGCGCGTGGCCCCACATGCCGCAACCCTTTGGGTGTGGTTAAAACGGCCGGAGCCGGGAGGGCAATCACCGTCACCCGTTGACCGTACCGAACAATTTCTGTTCCCAAGCCTTCCCCGCTATCGCTATCGAGCAAGCAGATTAGATCAGGCGTTGTAGCGATTACATCATCCCCTTCGCGGGCAATCACCCACTCGTTTTGAAAATCGATGGCGATCTCACGACCTTTGTCGTTGTCAAGCCCCGTTAATTTGGCCCGGCCGCGCAAAAAGCCGCCCGTTGTGCGTCGTGCCACATCAATCACTTTGCCACCAAACAGCCGCTTACCCCCAGCATGTTCAAGGATGGCCTGAATCGGGTCTTCATGATTGCGTTGGGCTTCACGCACACACCGGCCGAGGGCGATGGCTTGGCTCGTGGTGTACGGAATCCCCCATTCCTTGACCTCTTTCCCCGTGCGAGGAGCTTTGCAGGTAGCAGCCGTTGAGCCCACTTCCACGCACACTTTGCGGCTGACCCGCTCCATCCATTTCCATGTGGGAACCTGCTTAACTACCACCTCAATCCCGCGCGGATCGTACAAAGCCAGCGGGTGTGGCGACAAGTCACCAATAGCAAAGCTGGTCATCTGCGCCTCTGGGAACGCTCGTCCCATGCAGTCAGCATCGACCACCGGCCGATCTAAAATCGCGGCCGCCATGAGGGGCAACATTCCGTTTGAACCACCAATTTCCAGTGACATAATCGCGGCAAACTTCCGGCCGATCGTCTCCTCCATCATCTCTACTGCGCGGGCGATACTATCGGGTGCTGACAAGCGCTCTTGTCCTACCAGCGGGGCTCCCATGTATGACACAACCGCTACATCGTCGTCATCAGCCAGAGAAAATGGATCGATCAGGTTTACGCTGGCTCCAGCCTTGTACTGTTGACGCAGGTTCAGCAACCCAACGTAGGTGCTGCCGCCACCACCTGTGCCCAAGATCCAAGACCCTACAGCCAAAGATTCGATGTCGTCTTGTGTGATGGTGTATGGGCCATCGGCCGCTAAGTGTTCAAACGTGTGAGTGTTCATTTTTCCTCAAAAATCGCTTTATTTAAAAATCGCCTTAAACGGCTCCCAACCAAACTCTTCAGGGCAAGGCTCACCCAGCAAACGGAGTACACCTAAATAACCAATCGCGTCGGCCGATTTTGCTGCCCCACCACAGCCACCCACCGCCACAAACAACCCATCATGAATCTGATCAAGGAACGGATAACCGTGCGGGGTATAAGTTAGAATGCACGGCTTCGTAACGTACCGTTCAACGTTCAGATTAGGCAGTGTCTCATGTAAAACGGACTTCAACGCCTCTCCCTCCTTTGGAACCCCATCTGAGTGAAACCAGTCAGTAATGCGATCCCAATCTTCAAATATTTCCGATTCCCAATGGGTGTTCCCCCCTAGTTTGATATAGGTACGGCCATCTGGATATCGAATGGGAGGCAGCATGTACAGGCTAAACATCGCACTTTCTTTCGGCAGTTTATAGATGAGGGTGGGCATGTCAGCCAGTCGTTTTTGTTCTTCAGGACCAATCTCTGCCAACAAAACCATCTCCGCCTCACGTTTAAGCGCCAGCGGCCGATCAGGCAGCAGTTTGTTGGTAAATGAGCCGGTGGCTAACAGTACCTGCTGGCTTTCAAAGATGGTGCCTGACGCTGTGTGCAGCTTAAAATGATCGGCCAATTTTTCTAGCTTAACAACCTCTTCTCGCACAATTTTGGCCCCATTTTGCTCAGCGCAAGCCACTTCGGCCGCTACAAATTGACGTGGGTTCACATATCCAGCCATCCCCCTTTCTAACAGAATTTTGCTTCCCTCAGGAAAATCAAAGAAGGGCATCTTCTTCTGCATTTCGGCCCAAGTCAATTCACGAAAGTCGGCCCCCCAGTGTGTGGCAACATCGCGAGCTTTGTCTATTGATTCAATCGGAACGGCGGCCGCGCGTACGCCGCCGACCGCATGGTGAAAACGAATGCCGCTCTGCGCTTCAATTTGACCGTAGGCATGTTGCGCCATCTGGGCCAGTCGCCCCCAAATCATTTTGGGATCCACTACTCGCGTAATGCGCCCTTGATCATAGTGGCTCGAAAACACTCCGGTGTGGGTCTTGAAATCGGCTGGTTCGTCAGGGCCAATGAGCGCTACATTTTGCCCCATCATACTCAAATACCGAGCAGCGGCCGAACCGATCATCCCCTTGCCTATCACAGTTACATCAAACATTGTCTTTGCCTCTCATCACCCGAAATCAACCGCTTAACCCAAATCGCTTTAACCTTCAAAACTTTTGCTTATGCTTCTTTCATCAATCTATTTTTTAAAGGATTCAAGATGTCCAGCGCACTCAATTATCACAAAAATTTCAAACTTTGGAATATATACATCTGCCTTTTACTGTTGCTCACCTCAGCATGCGTCAGTGTAGACGCACAGGAGCAGCTGCCTAAAGGGCTTCAAGAAGCAGAGGATAGCAGTACGGTCTTCTTGCCCATCACAAAAACTCCCACGACCACACCGACCTTAACGTTGCAATCTGAATTCGGTGTTGAAAACACACATAGGGTGATCACAGACGGTATTTTTGCAATCTGGTGGCATCCGGATTATGACCAGTTTGATGAATATGACCTCACAAAAGAGGCGGTTGAGCTGGCGGCCGCTCTAAACGACGTCCGCACAGACTCGTTAAAAGAGTTAGGCTTAAAAGATCCACCGAACCTTGCGGCCGGAGCCTATGTCAATGTCTACATTCACGACCCTGATTTAAGCAGCACTGACAATTTTCCCAACTGGTGGGGGAACGGGGTAGGCACTAACAGTTTTGATGTGCCATACATGACCCTCCCCATCGGCGCGCACGTTGATCAGATTAACGTCGCTCACGAAGGTTTTCACATCTTCCAGTACAGCGCAACCAATGATGGTTATGAGTATGCAGGCGATTCTGCGTGGTTTATCGAAGCTTCTGCCAACTGGTATGCGGTCCACAAATTCCATGACACGTCCGATGCTGCCTTTGTTGAAGCAGCCATCATCAAAAACCTGCCCTTCGTGACGATGTGGCGCAGTTGGGACAACGCGGCTCCCGGTGATCCACAAAACTGGCAGCGTGAAGTACACCAGTACGCAATGCATACTTGGCTCTTTTACCTAACAGAAATACGTGGCGTTGACACCGATATTATGACGGCCGGATATTACGCCGACACCGGCGAGATGCCGCAGGAATATATGTATCGTCGTATTCCTAACATGCGCCAGCTCTATGGAGATTGGGCGGCCGCAAATGTTTCAGAGTTCAGCTACTTAACTAGGGCGCAATGGACACGGGCACAAGAAGAGGTTGAATGGGTTGCAGACCCGACTGATCTATTTCCGACCATTGCCACGCTTGGGCAAGAGGGAACCGATGGCGCATGGATCACACCTCCGGCCGATCAAGCTCCACGCGGTTGGTCATACAACGTGATTGAGGTCAACGTAACCGACGGCCCCTACACGATTGAATTTCAAGGCAACCCTGTTGGCAGTGAAGGGACAAACGCATTTTTTGAGTCTAGAGTCGTCTTTGAAGGCACCGATGGGTTCCGACAAGAGATATTTGATTTGGAAAATGGTCTAACTGGTGAATTGACGCTGGAAGCATTCCGGTCGGACTCAAAGATGTTTGTGGTGATTGCGGCCGTGCCGGAGTATTTTGGCGGGGTGCAGACCTATGGGTATCAGATAAACATTACACGGTAGGGGCCAGTAAATTGGACCAAAATTCGGCCAGTTTGGGATGATAACTTTGGCAGAAAGCATACATAGGCTAAAAAAATAGATTTTTATAGCCCTAGATCCAGGATATTTCGAATATCCTGAATAAACTCTCCGGGAGTTTGGATAGGAACGCCACATTGATCAGCGACGTCTTGAGTAAAGTCTTTCGTATTCAAGGATAAAATTCGATCAACTTTGGCAAGCACAGCGGCCGCCAAAACTGGGGCATCTTTTGCTTCGATTATCGGCTCCCATTTTGCACTTTCATCTTCAGAAGGATCTTGTAAAACCTCAAACGGAATTTTCGAAAGATATTCTGCAAACGTGGGAAGCGAATGAGGTAATTTTAGTCTGATATTTCTCTCAGCTTCGTCTAAGACCTGAGTCGAGACAACCAGCTTAAACAATCTAATCTCACCCATCATCAATACAGCGCGACTAGCTCCGCTACTTGAATAAGCTCCCGCAATCAGGATGTTGGCATCCGCAAAAACTCTAATCGTCATTCTGCTGGCTCAATTTTTCTAGTCGCATTTCATAGCTTTTCTGTCGTTCGTCTTCTAGCCCCTTTAATAGCTCAGACAGAGTCATCCCTTCATCTTCCATCATTTGAGCCAGTTTATTTGACAGTGCAGGTGTTTTTAGATTGGCAGGCGCGAGCACAACAAAATCGTCAAACTGCACAAGTGTCAGCATATCTCCGTTTTTAGTTGCCAATTGCTCCCGCACCGCCTGCGGAATCGTGAGTTGGCCCCGCTCTCTTAGTTTTATCGGATAGGTGTTTACTGTAGTCATAATCTTAAAGTTTGATTTTCGTATTTTCGCACAATCAGAAAATCAGAATTATAAATACAAGTGGCACATTTGTACAGTTAATTTATGCATTTGGATCAAACTCAACCAGCGTATGATCTTCACCCTTTAGAGCCTCGTCAATTATTTCAGAAATCACCTCCCATTCTCCCCCAGCCAGGCCGGCTCCGATTAATGGATAGCCAATTTGCTGCCCTGCAAAATCTCGCTTAATGGCTTGGAATACTGATTTCATCGCATCGTAGTCAGCTTTCCGGCCACGGCCGCGATAATTGTATTGGGTATACGCATTCACAATTGTAATTTTGTGCCCGCCTCTTTCAACAGTTGCTGAGGTATATGTTCCTAATTTACTTTTATCCCCCTTCTCAGTTGCACGGTCAGCTTTATAAGCTTCAGGGAACTCAGACTTGATTGCTTTCGCAATACCAGCCCCCATCGTACAAAGACAGTTGCACCCATGAATAATGACATCAAAATCTCCTATCAATGCCAGCTTAATAAGATCACCTTTAATACATTGTCCCAGAAATAACAAGGTGTTTTTGCAGTTCAAATTCGCC
>JBCCSO010000346.1:0-5492 GCA_039199965.1 Chloroflexota bacterium
CGCAGCGCGACCGGACCAAGCAAATGCATTGCTAGTCTGAGATCGATTCTGTGTTGTCATCTGTTGACGAAACATTATCCTAAACCTTGGGGTAGCGGGGAAGCTAATCAGCATTTCAGCTAATCAGCTTGCTCCGCTTTTGGCATCTGTTTGCCAATGCGAAACTCTGACTGATTGGCTGATCTGGCTGATCAGCTAATTCGCTAACCAGACAAAAAAAAACCGCCCTGCGGGGCGGTTGGTGTTTTTACTCTCAATTACTTTTCGGAAAAACCTTACCCAGCAGAAACCTGATCCGTGTTGCTAATCACAAGGACCACTAGAAGGACGCTAATAAGGACGAGAATTCCGAAAGAGTTAAACATATTTTTACGGCTGGAATTTTTCCAGCGCGAGAATTCTACTCACTGCGCAGAATTAATGCAAAAATTCAATACGAATCAAATCGTGTCAGACTGCAAACCGAGCAACTATCCCCGTGATTTATCGGCCGGAAGTGAATATAGCTGTCTATGATCACCTCGATTTCGATAACAGCTTTGAGTAAGTTATGCATGAGATATGCGCTCACTACTAGGGGCTGGAACAATCGTTGTAGGTATTGTGACTACAAACGTTGATCCGAAGCTCTTCTGGCTTTGAATTGTTATCGTCCCATCCATCATCTGCACAAGCTGTTTACAAATCGCTAACCCCAAACCTGCACCATCATGTTTTCGGGTTAAGCTACCGTCCTCTTGGTCGAAGCGATCAAACAGATGGGGCAAAAACGCAGCATCAATGCCGATACCAGTATCCGTTATAACAAAGCAAATTTCTGCTTGCTCTGCAGCCTTCTGCTGTTTGTAAACAGTTAGTGATATATGCCCTTCGTCTGTAAACTTTGCCGCATTTGCCAACAGATTAATCAGGATCTGCTGAATTTTTAGCTTGTCAACTTGAATCAAATGATCGTGAAAATCATTATTTGTAAACTCGACTTCAAAATTTAGCCCTTTAGTCAAAATTTGTGGCTCAAGTGCAAGTGTCACCTCATCTATGATGTCTGTAAGCAAGTAAGAACCGATATTTAGTTGGTCTTTTCCCTCATCAATTTTTGATAGGTCGAGGATGTTGTTAATCAGTTCGAGCAAATGCCGGCCGGATGCCTCGATCTTGTTGATATCTGCTATCAAATCCTCACCGTTATACAGTTGGGTTTGCTCATCCATAACGGTCTCTTTAATAAATTCACTGTAGCCGATAATAGCATTGAGAGGGGTCCGTAACTCATGAGACATATTAGATAAAAACTCACTTTTAGAACGATTTGCACTTTCGGCTAATCGACGTGCCTCAGTTGCTACACTGTATAGATGCGCTGTTTTAAAAAATGTCATCAACCTCAAAACGACTTTAGCACAAAGTTCAAGTTGATTTGCATTAAAAACAACAAATCCATCTTTTTGTTTAACACTTGATACTAAGGGCAATAACACCAAATCATAAGGCTCACTGTATAACCCTCTTGGCGGAAATTCTCTGGTTGAAAAATAAAACTCTTCAACTTGGTCAGTCACCTTTCGAAGACGGGTATAGGCTACAGGATCATCTTTATTTCCCTCAAGAAATGAGACAGAGATTTGCTCAAGACCAAAATCTGGCAAAAATTCTGCCAACACGTCATAAACCTCAGCTTCATTGAGCACATTTAACAGCTGTGCATTGATACGCCCAAGAAGATCACTTAACCATGCTTGTTTCAATATAGATTCCCGATTCCTATGTTCTAAATGTTTTAAAAGTGTCTGTCCCGCTTCAGAAAACACACGATCTAGCCGGACTGGGTCTATTTCAGAGACCAACTCCTTGTGGGCACGGTTAACCTCACTTTTTAAGATGTGCAAGGCATCGTTTAAGATGTAGATATCTCCCCCGGAAGAATTAATCACATGGAGAGTGTGCTCAAAGATCTCAACGAACGACGTCTGGTATTCTATTTGGGGACTGATACTTTTAAGAAAATGGCCCACTAACCTCTCTGATTGAGCATTAAGTTCATTTTCGCTGAGCTGAGGCACACCAATCAATATTGTCTTTTGGATCTTTCCTACCAGCGTTGAAAAGGCACTGAGGGGAGATTCTGATCCTGTAGGATCAACCTCAAAATCTGCCGCAACATAAGACATTAGCCCCTGTTTGCATCCGCACGTTTCTCGAATGACAAACTGCATTGGGATGTCAACACTTTTCAATGTTTCTGTTTTCCCTATGAGGTAATCGTGTAATGTGCTGAAGGCTTGATATCCGATTTGATATGGGGAGCCATGGAATGTTGTCAATGGTGGGTCATAGGCAATTGCTTCAAAGATATTGTCAATTCCAACAACAGCCACATCTTCTGGAATGCGATAGCCTGAAGACTTAAGAACGTCCATCGCACCCATTGCAGACTCATCGTTACTGGCTAAGACGGCCGTAAATGGAGACCCTCTATTGATAATGCGTTTCATCGCCCTGCGGCCGTCTGTAATCCCATGATTACCAAAATCTATAAGATCAGGGTTCGCTGCTAGGCCCAGTTTTTGAGAATATTTTTTGAACGCATCTAATCGAATCTGGCTATCCCCTTTTATATCGTCTTTATATCCAGCAATGAAGGCGATTTGGTTGTGCCCATGGGTGTGAAGGTGAGTTAATGCCTGATGAATTGCCCTAGTTGTATCAACCGCAACGGTAGGGCCATCTTCCCCTTTTGTTGCAAATACGACAGGGAAACCATCGTTGATTAGGTCTTGCAGATACTCAGATTTATCTTGCGAGTAAATGGGATTAAGAACGATTAAGCCATCTGTATTCCATGGTCCCACAGGAACAAAGTTCGCGTTAGATGTTAGAGTCGGCCAAGCTGGCGTTGCAGATGAGTAGGACTCCATTTCCATACCACAAGCAATCAACAAGTTGCATTCATTCGCTTTAGCAGCCGCTTGAATGCCGTAAAGCAACGGCCCCACAAACTTACCTAGAATTGTGCCATAGTAAGCTTGCTGGCCAGCCAGAACACCGATGGTTGGAATTTTCTTTTTATCCATTGAAGTAAGACAACATCGGAACAAAAATTTGAACAGCTGAGGATTTTCAGTGTCATCTTAAAATACAAGAACAAGACTGTTTGAACCTCTTAAGAGGCAGTGCTTAACTTCCTCCAATTGATGGATGCTAGCGTATTTTTTGTCGAATATAGATGGTTAAGCTATGGCATTTTAAAAAAAAATTATGAGAAGGGAAGCAAATTAGCGAGTTAGTACTATTAGCAATAAGGAAATGAGAGTGGCGATGTTCAGCTTCCCTGCTTATCGGGAAATATAGGGGAGGTAGATTTGCTCATCATCTACAATGGAGAATGGGAGTCCGGCCGATATGTTGCTTTGAATCTCACTCTGTGTGAGCGCTTCACAGTAGATAGCAACTAGTGCGAAGGTGCCCAGCCACGGGCGATCGTTCGAGCGTTCGTTCCCCAGTATCAGGTAGTATGAATCATCCCAGTTTGATAGATTGCCACCGATATTAGATTCAGCCGCCTGCACCCCATCGATCAGGATTTTTGCGCTGCCGCTGCCGTCAATCGTGAGTACCACGTGGGAAAGCTGGGCGGTGCTAACACCGGCCGTTGTGCGCATTGATGTCTCACCGTTGTCATTGGTGACCGTGGTCCGAATCCGGCCGTCATAGCTATCACCTTCCTGTCCTAGCGTTACATTCCGCTCAAAAATCGTCTCTGACATGGACACAATGCGAGCCGGTCCCGATTGATCAAGATCGGCCGCTTGAATCCACGCTTCGATCGTCATCTCATTGGAGGCTTGGCATGCGTCAGTGATTTTGTCGGCCGGTGTTCTAGACACCAATGATGTGGCTGAATTGAGTGTGAGCCTGCTCAGCCCGCTCCAACTGACATTCCCTGCGTTTTGAATCGTTAGGTCAAGGGGTGTGCCAGAGCCAGACACGTCGTGCACCGTAGCGCCTGATCCTTCAAAAAAGGTGTACAGCGCCAGCGGATCGGCCGCGCGGGGTTGGGCAAACACCGTCACCACCACCTGATCAGAGCCAAAGTCTTTTCCATCGCTCATCGAGAGCTCAAACTGATAGGTGCCCGGCCGGTTCGGGGTAAAGGTCGCCACCTCTTCCGTTTTGTCATTAATGGTGACGATGGGGCCGCTCAACTGCCGCCATTCTTCATCAGTCAAAAAGTTATCGTCCCCATCCGGGTCAGTTGTGCTACTGCCGTCCAGCGAGATTGACTGGCCAACAGTGCCGATGAGGTCAGGCCCCACATCAACATTGGGCGGCTCGTTGGGTAGCTCCGTCCCAACCGTAAAAAGAGCCGATGAAATTCCGCTGGGGTTCAAGCCATCCTTGTAGGCTCTAGCCTTGAGGATGGTGCTTTCTGAAATTGAGATCGGGCCGGTATATAGGGTTGATGCTTCGCTTGGATCTGTGTTGTCGGTAGTGTAGTAAATGGTCGCATCGGCCGTAGTTGTGCTGAGCGTGACGGTGACCGGGTCAAGCGAACTGCCTCCGTTGGGTGACATCACCGGACTCGCAACTGTTTCTTGAGCCGTGTACCGGACCATCTGGATGGTGCCGCTGTTGGTGGTGTAGGTGGTCAGCATGTAGTAGAGGTTGCCGTCCGGCCCGATGCGGGTGATGACCGGCTTGATATCGAGTCCGTTTGACCCCACTTGCCCCACGCTGCTTTCAAAGGTTTCAACCGTGGTGTTGCTGGCAGACTGAATGGTTGCAATCCGGCCGGTTGCGTCATTGTTGCCGCCCCACAGCGCCACAAAATAGCGGCCGTGATAGTCGGCCGGAAACGGACCGTCTTGCGGGTACCACGCCCCGCCGGTGATCAGCTCACCTCCGGCTCCAGAGCCGTTGGCCCAAGGGGATTTAGATGTGCCGATACTGTCTCCCTCATGCCCATAATTGGCCCCTGCTTCTGCGATGTAAATGTCCGCTTTGTTGGTGCCGCGCGCCTCGTTGATATACAGATCACCGGTGTCTGGATGGATCGACATCGAATACGGATTGCGCAATCCCAATGCGTAGATGGCGCGGTAATCGCCGGTTGTTTGCGTATAAAAGGGGTTGTCGGCCGGAATCGAGCCATCGCTGTTGATGCGCAGGACTTTGCCGGTAAATGTTGACAGGCTTTGCACCGGATCGCCCGCAAACTCACCCGTCCAGCCATCCCCCGTCGTGATGTAGAGCTTGCCGTCTGTACCAAACTCAAGTGCGCCGCCGTTGTGACTGCCGCTGGAAAAAGTGCTGTTAAACGGCAGATCAATCAGCAGCTGTTCGCCAAAGGTGGTGTCGGCAATATCGGGATTGGTTGCGTTAGCTTTTAAACGCACCACCCGATTCTGCAAAACGTCATCCTTCGTATAAAAAGCGTACACGTAACCGTTTGTGGCGAAGTCGGGGTCAAACGCAAGGTCGCGCAGTCCGGCCGA
>JBCCSO010000347.1:0-5490 GCA_039199965.1 Chloroflexota bacterium
AATCAATTAAGTTCGCGAATGAAAATGATCTGCGCGTATCGATTGCCGGGGTGCGCCACAGCATGGGCGGCCACGCATTTGCGGCCGGGGCCGTGATTTTGGATATGATGAACTTCAACAACATTGATCTTAATGAAGAGGCGATGACTGTTACCGTTCAAACCGGTGCAACATGGCACCAAATCCAAAACCAGATTCATCCGCAGTACGCTATTACTGCTATGCAGTCGACTGATATCTTTTCTGTGGGTGGCTCAATTTCTGTAAACGCCCACGGGATGGACCACAACTACGGAGCCTTAGGAAACACGGTTAAATCGCTCAAAATTATGCTGGCCGATGGCACTGTTCAAACAGTCAGCCGTACAGAAAACCCAGAACTGTTTTTCCATGCGCTGGGTGGGTATGGACTGTTCGGCATCATCCTTGAGGCTGAGCTAGAGATCACAGAAAACCGCATTTACGAAACCAGCCGCCAAATCATTCCCTTTGCAGAGTTCAATACGGTTTTTGAAAATGAGCTAGAACCCAACGAGGATCTTGGCCTCTTCTACGCCCATCTTTCAACTGCGCCACAGAATTTGTTTGAAGAAGTGATTCTGTATAAATACGAAGACACGGGACTGGACGTCAATTCTGTTGAGGTGCCCCCTTTGGGTGAAGCCAGTTCAACCGGCCTGAAACGCTGGATATTGAACGTGTCTAAACGCGGTCCCGGCTGGCGCTACGCCAAATGGTGGGCAGAGAAAAATATTGAGCCGATGATGGAAGCCTGCACGATCTCACGTAATCAGGCGATGACGGAGGGGGAAGCATGTATGGTCTCACGCAATAGCCCCATGCATGATTCTGTTCCTTATTTGCAGAACAACCTGAAGAACGACACCGATATTTTGCACGAGTACTTCATTCCACGGGATCAGTTTGAGTCGTTTGTGGCTGGCTCTAAGGATATTATCTTGGCGCACGACGCGAACCTGCTGAATGCTTCTGTACGCATTGTGCACCCCGAAGACAACGTACTGACCTATGCACCAGAATCTATGTTTTCGCTGGTACTGTACATCAACCAAACAACGGATGATGTGGGCAATCAGCAAATGGCCGCACTCACCCGGGATTTAATTGACTTAACGATTGCGCACGACGGCCGGTTCTTCTTACCGTATCAGCTTTACTACACCCCTGAACAGCTCGAAGCTTCTTATCCAGAAATTGAAGGGTTCTTTGATGTAAAGCGCAAGTACGATCCAGACGAGCTATTCCGCAGTACGTTTTATGATCGATACGCTCCTGCGTTTAAATAATCAAAAGCAATAAAAAAGGGCTGGTGAGTTGCCACCAGCCCTTTTGGGTCCGTTCAAATGATTGTTTGGATTAATCCCGTAGAACGCGATGGACCACAGCGGCTAAAACACCACCGGCAACCGGGCCAACAATGTAGAGCCAAAGTTGACCCCATGGGAAAGCACCTGCACTGATAATGGCTGGTCCAAGCGTACGCGCCGGATTTAGCGATGCACCGGTTAAGGTTCCACCCATCAAGATGCAGAATACAAGCGTAAAGCCGATGGCTAAGGGAGCAAAATTCCCAGCTTTGCCAGAGACGGCCGAGTGGTAAATCGTATTGACCAAGAAGAAGGTTAAAATGGCTTCGAGGATAACGCCCTGAACGGGAGAAACGCCATCTGCTAAGGTGGTATTTCCTAAGTCAGCTGCTTCAGTTGGGAAACCGATAATCACCGCCAAAAGTAATGCACCCACAACTGCACCCAACAGTTGTGCGATGATGTATCCAGCAGCATCACCCCAGCTAATTTTCCCACCAGAGGCTAAGCCAACGGTGACGGCCGGATTAATGTGAATGCCTGAAATATCACCCAGTGAATAGGCAAATGCCACAATCACCAAACCGTGCGCTAAAGCCACAGCAACCAAGCTGCCGCTGACTGCGCCAGCCCCAGCTCCGATAAAAATCAGAGCAAAGGTTCCGATAAACTCTGTAATGAGCTTTTTACTGTCCATAAAATTATTTTCTCCTTTTCCCGCTCTAAAAGGGGAGCGGATTTCCCAAAAAGATAAACGCTCAAAAGATTAAAAAGTTGCGCTTGTCTCAAATGGTACCCGATTCACAGAGCGATGCCATCTCGTAGAAGTGCGTACAAAAGGAGTTTGTAGAATTTTTGTGGACCGTTTTACTCACCCTGCAAAATTTCAACCCGGCCGGTCATCCCCTGCCGAATGGTTAAGTCGGAACCCATCAGCTCAATGACCACCGGGAAAACAGCTGCATCACCCACAGTGCCGTTTGCGACCAGCTCGACGCGAGAAACACGACCTTCAATGGGTGTGTTGGGATAGGTTTTCAGCGTGATAAGCGCCGCTTGCCCGGCCGCTACTTGGTCTAAATCCCGCTCGCTCAGATTGGTGGTGATAAATTCAAGGCCTGATTCATCAATAAGCGTCACCACCGGCGTACCTGCCCCTATTAGTCCGCCCGGAACGATATCGACTGAAAGAACTGTGCCATTCCACGGGGCCAACAGCTGGGACTGGTCTAGCGCCTCTTGGGCCTGTTCAAGCGCAAACTGCTCTTGCTCAAGGGCCAGCTCTGCGTTGGACACGTTTAGTGTAGCGGCCGCAATCTCTGCATCAGTTGGCCCTTTTAGGGCGCGGGTCAGCTCCTCTTGGGCAATGACAAGCTGTGCTTCTGCACCCACGGCCGAATCACCAGAGATGCGCGCCGCTTCAAGCGCGTAGTTTGAACGAGCCACCTGCAGCTGCTCTTTTGCATTTTGCAGCCGCGTGGTAGAAAACTCACGATCATTTTTGATACGTTCTGCGTAAGTCAGGCTGGAGCACTGCTCAAAGCCATTTACATTCTCACAGATCGGTTCGTTATACTGCACTTCCCACTCTCGTCCTTCTGAAAAGGCATTGTCAAAAGACTCTTGTGCGCTTGCCAGTTCCCGTTCTGCCTGCGCAATTTGCACGTTCACTGATGTCAGGCTGCTGCCCGCTGCGGCGTCTTGCGTTTGTGCGTTTTCTAGATTTGACTGAGCTGACGTAATGTTAGCCCCTGCGATAGTCACCGCACTTTCATCTGGTTCCCATGTTTCTAGACGGGCCAGCTCACCCTGAGCCTGCAGCAAGCTATTTTCGGCCGATTGAACCCGCAGCTGGGCTGAACGCAAATTGTTCTGCAGGGTTTCATCGTCCAAAGTGGCCAAGACTTCTCCAGCCTCAACTGTATCTCCAACCGCTACACTGACGGTCAACAGCTTTCCGCTTGTTTCAAACGCCAATGGGAGCGCAGGTTTTCCATTTCGGACCTGCCCATCTGCCAAAACTGTAAGCTGAGGGACTTCTGTAGGCTCTGCTTCAGCAACTTCCACATTGCCCTCTAGTGACTCAGCCACCATTGAAGAGACTTCCGCTTCGTCAGCGGATGGTTCTGTAGTTTCTGTCTCAGCTTGACCACAAGCCACAAGGACAAGGGCAATTAGTAGCATGAAAAGAGTTGGTATCACTCGTTTATTCTTGTTCATTTTCTGTATGTAGAGGTTAGAGATCAGAGGCTAGAAGATAGTAGAAAAAATCTTCACTAGCATCTAATATCTAACCTCCAACCTCTCCTGTTTAACTCATTCGTAGGATTTCAATCGCTTTAAATTTCACAATGCGGCGGGCAGAGAAGATCGCGCCGATGATGCTGGCTAAAACGACCATCACAATCACAAAAGGCATTACTGTGGTGTCTACCGCAAAAATCATCGGCCGTTCGCTGGTTACGTTTTCGATGTAGGCAAAGATGTAACCCATCGAGGCTCCAGCGATGATACCGGCTAGAGCGGCACTCACTGTCATCGCAATTGATTCGATGATCAGCATACCGGTCAATTCCCAGCGGCGGCTGCCGACCGCCTTCATCATGCCAATCTCTTTGCGTCGGGCATAAATCGTGACGTAAATCACGGCAAATACCCCGAAGACGGCCGTCGTGAAACTGATTAGGGTTAGTACTAACAAGAAGACTTGGCTCTGACGCTGTTCATCTTCTGCCTGCTGCAGACGCACTTCTGAAATGCGGGTGCGTAAATTGTCACTAAACCCGTAGGTTTGGCGCAGGTCTGAATCAAGCTGGTCTAAATCTGCTCCAGATTCAGGCAGGGCCAAGATGCGGGTCAGCGTTTTTTCATTGGGATCAGGCAGAGCCAAGTTGAGCGGCGTGCCAATTCGCTGATGGGCGGCAAGAGAGACGAGTGCTGTACTGTTCCCTTGGGCGGCCGTCCGTATACGGCCGATGTCTCCAAAACCGGGTAGTCTGCGGGCAATACCGATCACTGTAAATTCTTCAACATGGTCAAGACCGGCTCCGCGAATTTTGATCTGGCTGCCAAGCTCAATAGCCAAGACATCAGCCAGCCCTTCGCTGATGATGATGCTGTTGTCTTCTGCAACAATGCGGTCGAGCGCAGTTGGGTCACCGACCACAAAGTCTACATACTGCCCGAACAGCACATCGCTGAGATTACCGGTCACACCGCGCAGCGAAATACCGGCGCGGCGCATCCCAACAGCGTCAGTGACTTCGGTTGAATAATTGTTGGTCAACCCGACAGCCTGAGAAATGCCGTTAAATTGTTTAATGTCACTTTCTATAAAGCTGGGTTCTAGCCAGTCCAGCTGTTCTAGACCCGGCTCTGAAAAACGTGAGCGGACCCGCAATTCGACTGGTGCTCCCATATTCAGCTCAACATCGGTTTTGATATTGGCAAAACTGATGGCGTTTTGCGTCGCCAAAAAGCTGGGGAGAACGCCACTGAACAAAACTAGTAGTGAAATCAGTGTGTTTCGTTTGTTGTTCCGGCCGACATTTCTTGAAGCAAAATAGGTCATCCGAGGAGCCATAAAGCTGATGATAAATAGCACCAATCGTTCCAGCGGCCGGGTTGCCAGCAAAAAGACAAATCCTAAACCGGCTACCATGAGCAAAATAGCACCTAAAAATAGCGTGGCTTCAAGGGCCGGATTGCCCAATGTTGAAGCAATATCTAGCCCCAGCACCATGATCACGGTAAAGAGCAAGACCAATCCCACATAAAACAGGCGCAGGTTCGGCCGCGACTCGCGCAGCTCCGCCAGATCTTCTAGCTGGATATTGTCAGCCACGCCGGGATTGATGGCGTACATCACCTTGGTTTTCGAGGCGTCACGGGCTGGTTTCACTGCGCTCACAAACAGCACTGCAAAAGCTGACAGAACAGATGGAATGATCGTTGACCAAGTGACCACTGGCTGAATCGTCACCGTAAGTCCTTCACCCGCTACTTGGCTTTCGATAAAGGGAATAACCGCGTACTGGGTCAGTAATTGCCCAAAGCCAACCCCAAACCCAACGCCGATCAAACCAATCACAGCAACTTCTACCATGACGATGCCAAAGAGATAGTTTTGCTGACTGCCCAAAATACGCAGAATCGCCATTTC
>JBCCSO010000348.1:0-5487 GCA_039199965.1 Chloroflexota bacterium
CATTTACCTGCCAGGGTTTCTGTTTTCAGTCGCTAAGGGGATGATCGTGCCGGTGCTGCCGCGGTTTGCCAATAATCAAACTCAAAGCTTTCAGCTCATTGGGCTGGTGTTAGCGGCCGACTTTTTGGGGCAAGTACTATCTGACATTCCGACCGGCTACATCATGGAACGGATCGGCCGCAGGCGGGGGATGATTGTGGGGCTTATTATTTTGGGGATTACGACCGGCTCAATCTTTTTTGTAACCGCCATCTGGCAGCTATTTTTGCTCCGGCTGTTGGGGGGATTTGGCGTCGCCCTCTACTCCGTTTCACGCCACGCATGGATGGCAGATGGGGTCAACGTGGGTCAGCGCGGCCGAGCTCTGTCTGTGCTGGGCGGCGTTTTTCGTGGGGGAAAAGCGGTAGGTCCCATTCTAGGCGGCACCCTAGCCGTTACGTTTGGTCAAGAGCCCACCTTTCTCTTTTTTGCAGCCCTTCTCATTCTGCCTCTTACCATTTTAATCTTTGTGCCGGAGCGCAAAGAAGCAGAGCCTACACAGGATAAAAACGCCCACCATCCTGGAGAATTTGTGGAGATTGTGCGGGACCACTGGCAAGTGCTGCTTTCGGCCGGGAGCGGTGCATTCTTTGCGCAGATGGTCCGCTCAGCCCGCAACGTAGTGCTGCCTCTATTTGCGGCCGTTGTACTGAATTTAAACGAGCAGGAGATCGGGGCCATTGTCAGCGCATCGTCCCTCATCGACACGCTTTTATTCCCCGTAGCAGGCATCCTGATGGACCGCTTTGGTCGGAAATTCGCCATTGTCCCTAGCTTTGTTTTCCAAGGGGTAGGTGTTTTCGGTATCACACTGGCTACTGGCTACTGGGGGCTAATGCTTGCAGGGTTGATCATTGGTCTAGGCAACAGCATCAGTTCTGGCACGATGATGACCCTTGGAGCGGATCTATCGCCAGTTGATAGACGCGGCGGTTTTCTAGGCGTATGGCGCCTCATTGGAGATGCAGGCTTTTTTACCGCTCCGCTGATTGTGGGGATAATAGCCGATGCGCTCACATTAGGAGCAGCAACAACTATATTAGCATTTTCCGGGGGTATCGCTTCCGCAATTTTCGCCTTTTTTGTACCGGAAACGCTTCAAAAAAAGCCGATTTCGGCCGATTAAAAAATTGGTTCCAACTCTGGGCATTTTTTTCTGCGACACCAATTAGATCACCAATTCTGACAGTTTTTTACACCCTTCCGCCTACCCCATTGATCCTACCATGGTTCTAAAGGACTGGTCCTGAAAACAAAGCTTCACGACCGATTAACGGTAAACTGACCCAATGCAATCAATACTAAATTCAACACGCGCAATCGCTTGCCGATCACCAAGGGCACACCGCGCATTTCATTAGATTTTGTCAATGTTGAATACCGGCCGACCAACTTGAGCACTGCCGGAAGTAGTAGATGGTAGCTTGTGCAAACAAGTTTGCTTGTGCAACCAAGTTCGCTTGTGCAGAGTAATCTTGCTTATGCAGTCTAATTTGCTTGCGCAACCAATGGAGTTAGGTATGTCTTACGATGCCTATCATTTGTGGAAAACTGTACCCATTACAGAAGAACCTTTACTGTCAATCGTTATCCCAGCGTACAACGAAGAGATTCGCATTATTCCAACCGTTGGGGCGATTGCGTCTCACGTGTCAAGCTTGGGCTTTCCGTGGGAGCTGATTGTGGCCGATGACGGTAGCAAAGACGAAACGGTAGAGCTATTGCAGCGAACCGGGTTTGCCAACATGCGCGTTCTTATTGCAGAGAAGAACGGCGGCAAAGGGATGGCGGTCAAACGGGGAGTGATGGCTGCACGTGGAAAATACATTCTTTTTAGTGATGCAGACAATTCAACTCCCATTGAAGAGGTTTCAAAACTGCTGGCCCACTTGGAAACGGAACAGTATGACGTGGCTGTTGGCTCACGCGCGGCCGATGGAGCTGAGGTGGCCAAGAAAAGTATGTTCCGCAAATTGTTAAGCGGCGGCCTGCGCTGGATTGTCAAAGCATTTTTCCAGATTGGGGTCAAAGACACTCAGTGCGGTTTCAAAATGTACACGCGCGAAGCGGCCGAACGGCTGCACACCGCTCAAACTATCGATGGTTTTTCATTTGACTTAGAAATTTTGTATCTAGCCGGAAAGTTCGGCTTCCGCGTGGCCGAAGTGCCGGTCTCGTGGGTCGATGCTCCGGGTTCAAAGGTAGACACACGCAAAGAGATCCAACGCTTTATTCGTGATCTACTCATCATAAAAGGAAACGACCTGAAAGGGGTTTATGCCAATGCCTAAAAAAATGCGTGTCGGAATGATTTCCACTTTTCCTCCAGGCAAAGGATCGCTCAATGAATATGCGTATCACTTTGTGCGCCATATGCGCACGAAAGCTGAGGTTGAAGAAATTATTATTTTCGCCGACGACCTACCCGCTGGGGAAGGTGAATACCAAAATGAACCAGCAACAGCGGATAAATGTCCACTGACTGTTGTTCCCTGTTGGGAGTTCGGCCGTAAGCGAAACTCTATGCGCATCTTGCGCGCGGTATCCCAGCACAAGCCAGATGTCATTTTGTACAACATCCAATTTGCATCGTTTGGCGGTGATAAAGTATCTGGTGCGCTGGGGCTTCTGTCACCAGCGTTGGCCACGTGGAACGGCATTCCTACGATTGTGCTGCTGCACAACATCATGGAAACGGTCGACCTTAAAAGCGCCGGATACGCGGCCGGTCCCATTGTAGAAGGGATGATTCGGGGCTTTGGCAATATGTTCACCCGCATGATCCTAACGGCCGACCTCGTTGCGCTCACCATCCCCAAATATGTCGAAATATTGACAGAAAAATATGACGCATCCAACGTAGTGCTGGCTCCTCACGGCTCATTCGAGGCGGAGAAGCCCACCCCATCGTTTGATTTACCAGATGGTCCTATGCAGATCATGTCATTCGGTAAATTTGGCACGTACAAGAAAATTGAACCGCTGGTTGAGGCATTTGAAATGCTGCAAAAAGAGAACGTTGACCGGCCGCCGCTAGAGCTGGTCATTGCAGGCACAGACAGTCCGAATGCAAAAGGGTATTTGGCCAGCGTCCAAGAGAAATATTCGCATGTGTCTAACATGCGCTTTACCGGCTACGTCGAGGAAGAAGATGTCCCTGTTATTTTTGGGGAGTCGGCCGTTGTGGTTTTCCCGTACTCAAGCACAACCGGCAGCTCCGGAGTGCTTCATCAGGCTGGGAACTACGGCAAAGCAACCGTGCTGCCAAACATAGGTGACTTTGCCGAAGTCATCATGGATGAAGGGTACACGGGTGAATTCTTCAAACCGGAAGACCCAGTCAGTATGGCGACCGCCATCGCCAAAATTTTAGACGATCCAGCTAACCGAGAAAAGATCGCTCGTCAGAACTATCTTGCGTCGCAAGGGCTACCGATTTCTGAGGTAGTCGATTGGTACCTGCTCCATTTTCAAATGTTGCTGCACAACCAGACTGTGCGTGAAAAAATGGCGGTTTGACCGGTTACTTAATCACCATTCACCAATTCGATTTTAATGATTACTCTGTACAGGATGTACCAGAGATCTGAATGAAACTGTGGTTTATAAACACACCAAGAGGAGTACGTGAAATGATTAACACGATTACTAAATTAGAGCTCAGCGGACGATTTGACGCCTACCAAGCTCAAGGCACAAAGAAGTGGTTAAAGGATGAAGTTGAAAAGTTAAGTTCTCAGGGCGTTAAAGCCAACATTTTGGTTGACATGCGTGAGGTAACGTTCATCGATTCGGCCGGCCTCTCAGCCTTGGTTGTGGGTATCAAAAAAGCCCGCGAGCACGGTGGCACACTACACTTATTTGGTTTGCAACAAGCGGTTCAAATTATTTTTGAACTGAGCTGGCTCGATAAAGCATTTCCTATTTTCGCCAACGAAGAAGAAGCAACTCAAGCGTTTAGCTAAAAGTTTTGATTAACTGGGCTAACCATCCGTCCAATTTGTTCTGTAGTTTTTTCAATGTCAATCAATCATGGCTGGTCGCTGACCAAAAAAGAAAAGCAGCTTCTCGAATCTATGGGAAATGCATGGCTCGAGGCCGGTGCAAGCCGGTTTGGTTTTCAGTTACAAGATCGGGTGATATTTGAATTACAGACAGAGGCGGCTGTTGGAAATGAGTTTGCCTCAGCTCGGTCACAAAATGGTAAATCCAACGGTCAAAACGGGAATGGTTCACACGGCCACCATGAATCCGCTAGCCAGCAGCCTATAACGGCTGAAATGACGCTACATGCGCTCCACACTGGCAAGCTTTTTGTAGAAGGCATGACGGGCAAGCACCATCAGCAGCGGCTAGCATTAGATGCTAGACTCGTTTCTAGGGCAACTATTTTACAAACACACGTTCAGTCAATTTCGGCTGAACTCGTAGAGAAACAAGATCAGTTGATTTCTCTTTATCAGCTCAGTCAAACCATGCGGCGTCATTTAGAAATACAGCCGCTTTTTTCTTCGCTGATCCGTACTTTACAAACGCTATTTCATTCAGAAACTGTCATCACACTTGTGAGCAGCGGTGGTCTGTCACCCATCGTTTCTGCGTACCCTGATAATTCCATTCTAAACGGAGACATTATTGAAATGCTGCAAGACATGCACGCGGCAGAAAAGACAGAACTGATTAATCACGGGGTAACCGATCGCATACGCAACATTTTGTTTCTGCCGCTGCAGGTTAAAGAACCTTTCCACGCCAGCTTTGTACTAACCAACAAGATCGGGATGAATTTTACAAATTCTGATCTGAGCTTGGCCCAGCTCATTGGTGAACAGGTCAGCGCTCAGTTTGAGTATGTGCAGCTTCACCAAGAGCTACTGGCTAAGGCCAAACTCGAAGCAGAAGCGGAGATGGCTAAGAATGTGCAGATGCAGCTGCTGCCCACCAAGCCGCCTGAAATTCCGGGACTTGATTTGTTTGCGCAGTCACTGCCAGCATCACAGGTGGGTGGTGACTTTTATGTCTTCATCCCAGAAGCGGTCAAGCCGCTCTTTGTACTGGGCGATGTATCTGGCAAAGGTATGCCGGCCGCTTTGCTCATGACCATGCTTCGTTCATCTTTTCGCAGCGCGGCGCGTCTGAGCAAGAATCCCAACAGGCTGACGGTAGATGTTTTAAACGATGCCAACCACAGCATGTACGCAGACTTTACCAGTGTCGAAATGTTTGCAACCGGTATTGTTGTGTCTTTTGATCCCGAAACGCGAGAGCTGAAATACAGCAACGCGGGCCACTCACCAGTGATTTACTGCCCGGCCGAAGGCGACCCTGAAATTTTGCCAGCCAACGGTCCAGCGATGGGTGTAGTGGACATGGATGTGGCCGGACACGATTCGATCACGCTCAACCCAGATGATCTATTTATCATCTGCACAGATGGCTTCAACGAGG
>JBCCSO010000349.1:0-5483 GCA_039199965.1 Chloroflexota bacterium
TTAAGTGTAAGGGTATTAAAACAACGATTTGGGGAGTTTTACCACAACATTGTAGAGAGAGATTCTTTTAAATTGACTTTACACAAAGTAACCATCTAGGTGTCTCAATTAAGTGTGTGGCACTCTCCAGCAAAACGATGGTAGACCAAGGCTTATCGCAGGGAGTACCACGTACTGTTAGCGTTATTGTAAGGCCACCTGAATAGTCACTACGCAAAACCCTTCCCCCATGACTCTTAAGCATCCACCTCATCATAATGAGGCTTAATTTAAATATTATGGAATTGGTCACCGGCATGCAGAGAAAACAAAGTAGATGGAAAGCTTTTTGACTGGTCATTATTTAGGCCCCAATTATCTGCTAAATCAGAAGGGCAGGCAGGGTAATAGGTATGGGATTGATTGAAGATAGGTCTTCGAATCACACTACCCTAATGAGTTATGCCCACCAAAGAAAAAAGTTACCTGATGAAATCGCCTGCTGGTAGGCTGTGAGGCGATTTTAATCAATTTTCGGGGCACTTTCTTCTCTTAAATAGATCTCAGAAAATTTTTGGCTTTAGACTTGACTGGTTTCCCGAGTATGAACTCCGGTGATAACATAGTTAAAATCTGTCAGCTCTTTTTAGAAGATATGGTGGTCTACTTAGATGGCCTTAGGTTGTATTGATGGTTGTGTGCTGAGCAATAACCTGCCTCAGCGATTTTGCTTTTTGAATATCAAACATACTGTGGTCGCGCCAAATAGCTTGATTATTTTCGTCCAGCAGCACAATAGCGATGTGGTCCTCGGTGTCAATCCCGAGCGGCCGTTTAACTAAGTCACGATCAACGTAGAGCGTAATTGTTTTGCTTCGTGTTTTAAAATCTGTAATGCCAGTTCTCATCCAAAAATCAAGTTGCGTGCGTCCCCAGAAACCCATCGGTCCAACAACGGGTAGCTCATAGTAGCTCAAACCGGGTACTGTAGCCTCTAGCTCTTGGGCGAAAGGAACCCAGCTGTCTACTTCACGCTGCTGCCACTGCTGATAGGCGATAAACAGCAGATTAATTTGGCCAGAAAGATCATCGGGCAGGTTCAATTTTCGATCATTTAGGTCTTTTGAGGTTAGTGAGGGGAAGTTCATTTTTTTATTTGCGGCCGTCAAATATTTTTTCAGGTTATTACCGTTTCAACAGGCCAAATAAAAGCATATCGGCAAGACGTCGGCCGAACATCTGTCGGCCTTCAGGAATGCTGTGGATTGGGATATGGTGCACGCTCTGAATCAAAGTAATAAGCGACATAGCCGCCACATCTGGATCAATATCGCTTAATTCACCGCGCGCGTTGGCACTTACGATTGCGGATTTGAATGGTTTTGTGAGCGAGTCGAGCAAAAGAGTTGTTAGTCTACGTGACTCAGAAGGATCAATCTGCTTGAGGTCTGATTCATACATTCTTACTAAATCGATTGGGGGTTGAGAAACAAGCCAGTCGGTTACCGCGTAGGTCTGTTGATGAATATTTTGCCCGGCTGCAGTCACGAGCCGCTCCATTTCTCGCTTGTGTCGAATCATACTCCGCTCAAGAACCGCTATAAATAGCTGTTCCTTCCCTTTTGGGACGTAGTAATACAGGGAAGCGTGCTTCATGTTAACCGCATCTGCAATGTCACGAAGTTTGACAGCACTATAGCCTCGCTTCATGAAAAGCGATTCAGCCACATCCATAATTCGTTCGTGTGTTTCGTTTTGGTGAGCTTCAGACATTCTACCTACAACTTGGTAGAATTTTAGCGTGCGGCAAATATCTACAGCAACCAACGCTAACTTTTATCAAACTATGTGAACTAAAAGAGAACTACTCCTTTGGCATCAAGGCAATCGCCTCAAGAGCCCCTGCCAAATCCTCAATTTTGACAGGTTTACTGATGTAGGCATCCATACCTGCGTCTAAATATCGCTGTCTATCTCCAACCATGGCGTTGGCCGTTAGGGCAATAATATACGGTCGGTCCACTCCCCAACGTTCGATGATAACAGTTGTAGCTTCTTCCCCATCCATTTCAGGCATTTGAATATCCATCAAAATCAAGTCGTAGCTTTGTCTAGCCATAGCTTCTAATACTTCCAATCCACTTGCAACTGTATCGGCCGTATACCCCAGTCGATTGAGCATTTTTAACCCAACCTTTTGATTGATCATATTGTCATCTGCTAACAATATTTGAAACGGGTATTTTTCAGCAAAATTTTGGCTAACTAATGGATCCTTGACTAGTTCTTTATCTTCAACTGGGTCACCAACGGGTGCATATAAAGATGCGTGACATAGGTCGAGCAGCTGTCTTGCTTTGATTGGTTTATTCAAGCTTAATAACTGCGTATTCGGAAACGAGTCTTTTATCTTGTGGCCTAAAGGAGAAATGAGCAGGATTGGCACATTTTTCTGTCCTGCATTTTCTACAACATGATTCAGATCAATCCTGAAGTTCGTCTGTGGCAGATCGACTACCATTAACTCAATTGGAATACCAATTTCAACCAGCATGGCACATTCTTCCAAAGACTGCACCTGAATGCAATTAAGATTGAAGGGCTCTAAATAACGGATCAAATGATCCAATTGAGTCTGGTTCGGGCTCATAACCACAACACTTTTTTGTTCATGGTCGGCCGGTAATTTAACTGTGTCCAACAAGGTCGCATCTGAGTATTGGTAGAAACAAACGTTGAAATAAAAAGTACTCCCTAAATCCTCTTGGCTTTTGACCCACATTTTTCCACCCATCAGCTCCACCAGCATGTTGGATATAGCTAAGCCCAAGCCGGTCCCACCAAACTTTCGAGTGGTTGAAGAATCAACTTGGCTAAATGATTTAAATAATCGATCCATGCGATCAACCGGAATACCAACACCGGTATCACGCACAGCAAATTCATATTCAGAACGGCCATCGTCCCGTTCCCAGTAAGAAACAGAAATATTCACTTCACCAGCGGCCGTAAACTTGATGGCATTTCCAATTAAATTAATCAATATCTGGCGCAGTCGGGTTATGTCTCCAACCACCATGGTTGACATTGATGTGGGAATATAGTGCATGAGCTGAAGACCTTTCTGGTTTGCCTTGGGAACCATCAGATCTAAAGCTTCTTCAACACAGTCACGTATGTCAAATGGGAGTTCTTCAAGCTCAATTTTGCCAGCTTCCACTTTAGAGTAGTCAAGAATGTCATTGATAATTGTGAGCAACGCATCTCCACTGGACTTTATCGTTTGAGTATAGTCCAACTGCTCACTATCTAGTTCGGTTTCTGCCAGTAGACCGGCCATACCAATTACTCCATTTAGCGGAGTACGGATTTCATGACTCATGTTTGCCAGAAAATCACTTTTTGCTTTGGTTGCACTTTCAGCCTGATTTCTAGCAGAAACTAACTCATCATAGGCATGCTGTAGTTGTTCCAGCGTTCTGCGCATCTCATCATTTGACTTTTGCTGATAAACGTCAAAAAACCAGAGGAATGTTGAAATCGACAGGCAGGCCACAATAAAACAAATGGTGAACATGAGCGAGTTAATCTCATCAGGAATGATCGACCATTCATTTAGTGTTTCTCGCCAAACGTGAAAAGCTACGAGAGTGACAGCACCCAGCAAAGCGGTTCCAAAACCCACCCGAATTCCCAAAAAATAAGTGGCTGCAACCGGCAGTATCAAAAAGAATGGGAGCGTTGGTGACCTTGATCCATCTAAAAAAATGCTAAAACCAAAAGTGATGATAATAACAACGGCAATAAAAACGGACGCAGGCAAAATGATGCTACCTGTCCTTTTCATAATGTACGGGATAGAAATCATCACAAAGCCCATCGTAAAAGTCAGGGGATCAATTTGATCAAAATAGCCTACGATTGAGAATGAAACAAGCGGCAAAATAAAGCACAAGATTCCGCTGCTTAGTGAAATTGCAGCGATTAGACGCATTTTCCGTCGGTCATTTTCAGCTTCTATTGTGTCAAACAGTAGATCTGGTATGAAATAGTCTACAAGGTGAAGGAGTTTTGACTTGACAGCTTGATACGCCGGGTTTTGCTCTTCATTCATAATCCGAGCCATAATAGATTAATCCTACAGATGGCAAAATAGGATATTTGAAATGTAGGGCGTTAAAAATGCGAGTGTTTTGGGTTTGTGCTACTGTAGCGGGGCACCTAATCGAATGACGGCGTCAACAGCGACGGGTGAGCGGTCCCCCGGCCGAACAATAAGCGGGTTAACTTCAAGTCCTACCAGCCGGTGCTGCTGAGATGCCGCATGACTGGCCATTAAGCTAATTGATTCAACTACTAAATCAACATCGGCCGCAGAATGCCCTCTGTACCCTTCTAAAACCGGAAACAGTCTCAATTTCCGCAGCGTAGCTTCAATTTCTGCACTTGAGGCTGGCAAAATTAACGTTTGCACATCCTGCAGCAACTCAACCAAAATGCCGCCGCTTGCTAGAGTTAATACAAGACCAATCTCCGGGATATTTGAAATCCCAACGTACAGTTCAGCAATCCCATCAATAACCATTTCCTCAACGAGATAGCCACGGAGCTGGAGTGCTTCAACTTGAGCATTCATTTCAAAAATCGCCTGTCTGACTTGGGTTTCTGTCAGCAGATCTAATTTGAGTGCCCCCACATCAGTTTTGCGACTCATTTTCGAAGATACAGCTTTAAGCACAACGGGATAAACCATCTCGTTTAAATCTAGGCTAATAGTCCCCTCTACCAGAATGGAGTTTGGAATTTGAACACCAATTTGACGCAAGACGAGCTTTGAATCAAATTCATCAAGTTGAATGGTGGGAAGCAAATTTGAAGGTTCCGGTAATTGGATTGCTCCAGTCGGCATTTGGGCCATCAAGATCATTTGCTCAACAAACTCAACCGATTTGACAACGGCCCGCATTCCATGCTCTAACCCATTCAGAATAGCAACATTTCTCTTAAGCAGGCTTTGTTCAATTGAAGACGGTATCAAGTAACTTGATGTATTAATAAACGCACACGGGAGGTTTTGGGCTAACGCTTCATCTGCAAACAGTTCAAGAAACTGTAGCAGTTGATCAGCAGCAGATTTGTCTTTGGGAATTGAGCCAACAAATATGGCTAAATCGTGTTTATCTGAAAGAAACGGCCGGTATACATCAGACAGGCCAATGGCTTGAGCATCTTGTTTTATTTCTAAGACCAAAGGGTTTGTCGCAGTGAGGTTATCAGTCAAAAATGGTTTGAGATAGCTTGTGATAGAAGGCTCTAGCTCCTTGACTTCAAGTTTGGCTTTGCGGGCCGCATCCGTGCTGATCTTTGCATAAGCGGGGGAATTAACAACAATCGCAGCCCGTCTGCCCAGTGGCCGACTGGTACCGATCAACATTTTGAGGGTTTCAGCAGCTTCGGCCGGTGTGGCACATTCTATGAAGCCCAATCTTGCAAAGAGAGCTGAA
>JBCCSO010000350.1:0-5457 GCA_039199965.1 Chloroflexota bacterium
AGGCGAATATACCAGAATTCTGAAAAGGGTAAAGTATAGCATGGCTGCCTTGATTATAATGACAAAATTGGAGGGTTCATTCATTAGAGCTAACTTAAGTGAGCTATTCGAAGTAGAAACCCGATTTTCTTAAATGTACCATAGATTCCTCATCTTAGCGACTCGCTATGCCCGACGACATCTTACTTCCTCGCTGGTGAACATTCTCGGCCTCACTACCGGTATTACGATTGGTATACTGGTCTATAGCTACGTCGCTTGGGAGCGGAGCTACGATACATTTTATCCTAATCATGATCGTATTTACCGAGTAAGTTGAGCCACACTGGCTTGAATTTCCAGTGGTTAACATGCCCATCAAAAACCTGCCGTCTGATTTGGTAGGAAAAACGCTCATGCAGGTCTCTGACGTGCATATCGGTCGGCGGGTAGATAGTGACTACATCTTAGATTCATTCAAGCAGGCACAGGGGCTCAACCCAGACTTTGTGGTCTACACCGGTGACTTTGTGGCATTTGATGATAAATCCTACGGTCAACTGCAAACAATGATGCCGCAAGCACCAAAGGGGACCTTGGGCACAACCGCCATTTTGGGTAACCACGATTACGGGCATCGCTGGCAAGAAGTGGACGTAGCAGACAACATCACAGAAATTCTGGAAGATGCTGGCATCCGCACTTTGCTAAATGAGGTTGAGACATTCAGCGGCCTCAAGATAGGCGGGATGGAAGATTTCTGGTCCCCCCGTTTTTACCCAGAGCTGGTAACTGACCAGATTGGCTCAGACGATGCCGCTATTATCCTGTGCCATAATCCTGACGCGGTTGATGAAGAATTTGGCTGGGGGGACTATCAGGGATGGATTTTGGCCGGGCACACCCACGGCGGTCAGTGCAAGCCCCCATTTCTACCGCCACCGGTTTTGCCAGTGCGCAACTATCGTTATTCGGCCGGGCAGATTGATCTTGAAGACGGCCGTATGCTCTACATCAATCGAGGGCTGGGTCATTTATTGAAACTCCGGTTTAACGTCCGGCCGGAGATCACTCTGTTTAGACTTAGTCAAGCCACATAATTACAATTGCGCTACATCATCAGAGCTATTTAAAGCATCTGTCTCAGTTATCTGCATGCCCAGACAGGTGTTTTTTTCTTTTCTAGCAATCCTTGCTCGAACACATGTCTATGCTATGCTACAGCCTCTCTTGATAATTAGAATTACCTTAGATACAAATTACCTTAGATACAAATGGAGGCTAAAAATGAAGTACGCAACTGAAGTAACGATTAATTTGCCCCGTGATCAAGTTATTGCCCTATTTGATAGTTCAGAAAATATGGGAAAATGGCAAGATGGTTTTATTTCAATGGAGCATGTAAGCGGGGAGCCGGGCCAGCCGGGAGCAGTATCAGCCCTAAAGTACGACATGCGCGGCCGGAAAGTAAACATGAAAGAGACAGTTGAATCAAACAATCTACCAGACGAAATGACCTTTATCTTTGAAGCCGATAACGTTTGGAATCGCCATGAAAATCTCTTTTATGATGAAGGGAATCAAACCCGATGGATAACCAACACTGAGTTTCGCTGCACAGGTCTCATGATGCGGGCCATGACCTTCTTTTTGCCAGGGATGTTTAAGAAGGAAACGCTCGACCAAATGAATGCCTTTAAAACATTTGCTGAATCAAACTGAGTGATACGGGGCTTCAAAGGCGAAAATAGACCCTCTCCCCTCAACCGTTTGTACGTACACTTCTGAGCCAAAGCTTGCAGCGAATTTTTTCGCCAGTGGCAAACCTAATCCAATACCCTGATAGTTGCGCGTGCTCGATTCATCAGCTTGGAAAAACTCGTTGAAAATCTGCGGAAGCGCATCAGCCGGGATCCCCACCCCTGTGTCCTGCACCCTAAAACGAATCTGCGAGTCGCTACCCACAGACACATTTAATTTAATATTGCCTGATTGGGTAAATTTAACTGCATTATCAAGCAGATGATAAAGCACTTTCGAAACATTGGTCCATGGAAGCCAGATTTTAGTAGGAACAGTTTCCTCTATGCTGACCGAAAATAAAACCCCTTTTTTAGCGCAATCACTGCTGAAACGGCCGCTTAGGAAGTTAAGTTTCCGGGTAATATCAACTTCTTCAAAGTCAGAATTAACCCGATCGCTGGCACTGGTGGTTAGCGCCAGCAAATTGCCTATGAGTGTCAGCAGGGATTCACCCGATTCACAAATGCTTCTAACGTACTCTGCCTGCTCCTCAGACAGCTTGGTCGCCTCAAGCAGTTGGGCCAAGCCTAAAATACCGTTGAGCGGTGTCCGCAACTCATGGCTCAGGTTGGCAAAAAAGTTTGTTTTAGCCGCCTCTTTTTCTTCAGCCGCTCTATGTGCATCTGAAAGGGCAGCCTCCATTACCTTTAGCAAGGTAATGTCTGTTTCAATCATGGCAAATCCAAAGACATTTCCCTCTTCATCTGAGATCGGCTCGCCATTGACAATAATTTGGTATGGGTCACCAGATTTATTGACATGATTCATTTCGCTGGTGAATCCTTGGCGCAATTGCATCATGGTCCACACCATGTGAGCGGACGCTAGATTGGCCGTTGTCCCTGCCAAAAACTGATTGGCAGTTTTCCCAACGACTTCATCTAGAGAGCGACCAGACAGCTTAGAGAAACTGTCATTCACCCACATGACAACACCATTTAGATCAAGCACAATAACCCCATTAGATGTGTGATTTGCAACGGTTTTGTAGCAGTAGAGCTGTTCTTTTAGGCTGGCAATTTGCTCAAGGGCCTCCTCTAAATTTTGTGGGGCTTCTTCAGAGTTTTTCTCGGCTTCATAAAGAGAGTTGGCCTTGGTATTTATCATAGTAGCTGTCCATCACGACCGGAATCTGATCACATAGTTTGAGCACCAGTCTATCTTTCTGAAGGCACAAATCGTAGGCCAAATAAGTACTACTATTTTTTTGGATTTTTACTGTTTCTTTACCCCCGGCCGATAAAAGGCATTTCTGTGGCCATAACGGTCATAAACTGGACATTGGCGGACAGAGGCAAATCTGCCATATAAAGTAGCGCATTGGCAACATGTTCGACCGCCATACGGGGTTCAGCCTGAACAGAGCCATCCGCTTGGGCGGCGCCTTCCTGTAGCGCGTCGGTCATGGGTGTAACCGCATTCCCAATATCGATTTGACTGCACGCAATGTTGAATCCGCGACCGTCAAGTGATGTACATTTAGTCAGTCCCGTTATAGCGTGTTTGGTCGCTGTATAAGGTGCCGAGTTCGGCCGGGGTGCCATCGCTGAAATTGAGCCGTTGTTGATGATCCGGCCCCCTTGCGGCAACTGCTTTTTCATCATTTTGAACGCCTGTTGCGTACACAAAAATGGGCCAGTTAGGTTTACATCGACCACCGCCTGCCAATCATCAAACGCTAACTCCTCCATCGGTACGGACCAAGCCCCTCGACCTGCGTTATTAAAAAGCAGGTCTAGTCGGCCAAATTTTTGCTCGCACGCAGCAAACAGAGCTTCCACCTGATCCGGCTTGCTCACATCGGCCTGATGGATCAGGGTATTCTGAGCAAACTCCGCTACTAATTCAGCCGTCTCTTGCAAGGGCTTAAGCCTGCGACCTGTTAAGACCACACTATAATCATTTTGAAGCAGTTTGATGGCACATGCCCGGCCAATACCACTTCCCGCGCCAGTTATTAATGCGATTTTCTTCATACTCTTCATCACTTCAACATTTGCTTTTGTTTAATCCAAAATTAAATCGATAGGATTTTAAAGTGCGCCTGCTTAAACGGCCAATTGGCACAAACTGGCACAGTTTTTCATTGAGCAAATCTCCCCCTGAAGCTACATTGTTCTCACCAGTTTTAGGAGAAACAATATGAATAGCTTCAAAACAGACATCAAGATCAATGCCCAGATTGATACCGTTTGGGCCACGCTTGCAGATATTGGCACCATTTCAAAATGGAATCCCGGTGTAATTGAATCCCACGCAACAACAGACGGACCAGTAAATTTAGGATCAACCCGACACTGCAATCTGGGCAGCAACAACTTTTTAGATGAAAAGGTTGTTGTTTGGAAACCAAATGAACAGTTAACCATGCGCATTATCGATACAAACATGCCTTTCCAACAAGCAGATATTCACTTCTTTTTAAACGAAACTGAGGGGTTTACAACTGTAACTGTCTCACCTGAGTACAAATTGAAGTATGGGTTTGTGGGTAAGATGTTGGATAAATTATTTGTGGCCCGGACTTATGAGAAAGGGATGGGTAATTTATTAGCTGGCCTGAAAGCTCATATTGAGAGTCTTTAGAACTTAGTCAGTAATTTTCAAGAGTCGCTATAATTCAGCATCTTGAGAATTCTTGCACTCATTCACCGATACCATCCGGCCGTAGGTGGAGCCGAATCCCATATGGGGAGCGTCTATCGCATATTGGCCAAACGAGGGCACGATGTGACCGTCCTCACTACAGATGCGTTGGATATGTCCCTATTTTGGAGCAGGTCCGGCCGACGTATTGCGGAACCAGAAGCCCGACACGAAGGGGTTAGAATTCTCCGTTTCCCTCTAAAAAGTCTCCCCTTGGCCCAATATACGTTTCCTGCCACTCGCCTAATCACCAGCCAAGTCGCAAAGGTTTTTCCTAACTCAGCGTTGGTTAACCGGCTCACCAAGCATACCCCTAATGTGCCCGCCATGGATCACTGGCTGAGCACGACGGCCGCACAGTTTGACGTAGTGATGGCAACTACCATCACGCTTGAGGGGATTTTTAAACGAGCCGAATTTTTTGCCCGCGAACGCGGCATCCCGTTTGTGGCCTACCCCCTTTCCCATTTGGGTGCGGCCGGGAATCCGGGCGAAGACCCGATTAGCCGTTTTTACACAATGCCCCATCAGCAGCAAATGATCATTCAGGCGGATGGGATGATTGCCAACAATCCGGCCGAAATTGAATTTTATTTGATGCGCAGCAAAGATGAGTCGCGCATTGTGCTTTCACCCCCTGCGCTTGATTTTGACTCACTTTCTGGTGGGGATGGGAGCCGCTGGCGGGCAGAGCACGGCGTTTCGGCCGACACCACTTTGGTTGTGGCAATTTCTGCGCTCACCAAGCATAAAGGGACCCTGCAAACGCTGGCAGCCATGCGCCAACTGTGGCAGAGTGGCTCAAAGGCCAAACTCGTTCTCGCTGGCTCAACGATGGCGGATTTTGAGCAGGCGCTCACGCAAATCCCACAACACGAACTGAACAACCTGATTCTGCGCGGCCGCATCTCTGACCAAGAGCGCAATGATCTGCTGGCCGCGGCCGATATCTTCTGCATGCCCTCACGGGTTGAGTCGTTCGGGATGGCGTTTGCCGAAGCTATGTTTTACGAAACCCCCGTTATCGGG
>JBCCSO010000351.1:0-5446 GCA_039199965.1 Chloroflexota bacterium
TTGGCCTAGGGGTATTTCCTGCTAGCGATATATGGTCTTATGTGTTACAGCTTAAGGTTTTTAGCTTGTAGGGAGCGGTGGGGGTATAGTGCATGGGTGTGGTATCAGTATAAAGGGCGCTTTGCTTTTTGGTCGGTCTAAGCACCCTTTTTGTGACAGGTTGTTCAGGCAGTACACCATTAACGGGGCAGATTCTCTACCTGCAAACGGACTCAAACGGGGCTTACCAGCTATTTCAGATTGACCCTGAAACCACCGATTCTGTGGGTAGGCAAATAACCTTTTTTGAGCAAAACATCCTTGATTTTGCCATAGCTCAAGACCATCAAATTGCCCTAACCCTAGAAGCAGCTGACGGTAGCCACGACATCTGGGCAATTACTCAGAATGATGATGAGCCCATTAAGCTGATAGATTGTCAAGATTCTGTGTGCGGCAATCCGGTTTGGGCACCACAGGGGAATTTATTCATTTTTGAACGCCGCCCCATGGAAAATGGGGTTGTGGATGAGGATAAGCCAGCGCTTTGGTGGTTTGACCTAAATGCACGCCAGGCGATCCCCGTATTTGCGGATGATGATTGGTATGGCCAAGAGGTGCGCTTTGCGGCCGATGGGAGCGCCATTTCTTATTTTGTTCAGGTCACGGACGAAATCCAGATATACGATCTAGAAGATCATTCAATTGGAACAATATCAACTCGCGTGGGGTCTCCGGCCGAATGGGGGCCAGACGGGCAGCTTTATTTTTCAGCCCTGTTCCGCTCCAACATTCACATTTTTAAGACCAACTCAACCGTAGATGAGCTCGACAATCTTTCGGGTGGAGCGATGGCGGTTGAAGATGCAGGCTACTTACCTTCACCAGATGGACAAAAGCTTGTGTTTACCCGGAAGCCTCAGCGGGTATCCTCCGGCCGACAGATTACGATCATGAACACCAATGGAAGTAATCAAAAGAGTCTAACCAACGAACTAGACATCCAGCATGGGGCGGTGTCTTGGAGCCCTGACGGTGGGCAGTTGGTGTACCAACGATTTGATTTATCTTCACCCAATCAGCCCCCCACTATTTGGGTCATGGATGTAGAAACAGGTGAATCGAGGAAAATTGTAACTGGCACCCGGCCGCAGTGGGTTCCTTAAAGTCTACAGGCAAAGACCAGTCAGGTTTCCTCAAATTTTTGAATTTGTCACTGCTTGCAAAAACCTGACTGGTCTAAATCAAGCTATTCGATAAAAGCGAGCCGCATTGTCATGAAAAAGCTTCCTTTGATCTGCTTCGCTAAAGTCTGACACGATTTTGAAATAGGCGTCGTAATAGGTTTCATACTGCATCAGCACGCTGTCAGGCGGAAAGTTGGTGGCAAACATGCAGCGATCAACCCCGAACGTGTCGATCATAAACAAAATAAGATCCTGGATGCGATCAACCACTTGATCTACACTCAGCTTACCGTTCGACCAAGCGTGATGATCCCATCCCACAACGTGCATGAACAGGCCGCTCAGCTTCATATGCACATGCTCAGACTGTGCCAAGCGCTGTATATTTTTCATCCACTCTATTTTGATCTGCTCCCGCAGCGAAGGGGTTGTGCCAAACTCAGCAAAACCGTGCATCATGCCGATGGGTGTCCCCATATGATCAACCACAACTGGGGTTTCAGGGATGGCTTCAACAAGATCACAAAAGTCAGGCAATTGGTGTGAAAAGAGAAATGCATCAAAACTGTGCCCGCGCGCGCCCAATCTCTTATACCCTTCACGAAAAGCATCTGTCCGCATGGTGTCCGCAGAGTCGTTAAAATTGTGAATGCTTGCAGAAGGATGGTGTGCCAGCATGTCTCGAATCCCTCTAAAACGATGGCTGGCTTTTTCATGCGCATCTAACAGCGCGTCTAAATGCTCTAAATCATTGAGTCTTGCTTCCCCAATGATGGCTAATGGCGGCCGGTCTAAGTTGTCTAGCCAAACGGTTTCATTGGCATAATCAAGCGGTTTTTTCGCTTGCCAGTCCGCCTGAATATGCACTACCCCTTTTACCCGGTCCCGATATTTGCCCGCTATTTTGAAGTAGACCTCAGGCAAAAAAGGATTGATAAACTGATCGGCCGAACCAAAATAATCGATTGTGGCTTTGGGAAATCCAAGTTTAATGACTCGATCTAGAAGTCGTGGAAATCGGCCGAAAAGCTTAACGGCGCTAGACACAGAACGAGGCGTGGTATAGGGGTTCCAGTAATGGATGTGGGGATCGATAATGGGAAAGTCAGACATGGCTCAAATAATAGCCTGACTTTCCTTATCTTGAAAACAAATGCAGACTGAAGGCTCCCCATTATCAATTAACTTCTTTTCCGGCCGCCGCTCTTCTTCGGGGCACGATCATTCCGTTTACGGCCGAAACCCACGCCGCTTCGACGATCATTGCCGCCACGGTTACCACCGCGATTATCACGGCCGCCATAGCCGCTACTGCGGCCGCGATTGTCGCCACCACGTCGATCACGGCTGTTCCGGCTGCGTTTCTTGCGATCATCTGGGGATCTAAGCGGGCTCACAGGGGCGATCGGCCGTTTCTTGTCGTCAGACTGGGCCAATTTAAGGGCGACAGCCGCAACCAAAAGGGGATCATGCCCCTCATCTATCAAAGCCTGTACTGTTTCTTTCTCTTTGGCACAGCGATCACGGTTAATCCAAACGCGCATTTGCTCTTCCAACGCAGCACTGCGCTTGGCTAAAATTTCTTTCTCCGTTGGGATTTGGGCCTCATTTATTTTTGAGTTGGTATACCGCTCAATTTTACGCAAGCGGAACAGCTCTTTTTGCGTAATGAGTGAAATCGCGGTTCCTTGCGCCCCAGCTCGACCGGTCCGGCCGATACGATGGACATAAACTTCTTCAAACTGCGGTGGTTCATAGTTGATGACGTGAGACAAGTTGTCCACGTCGATACCCCGGGCCGCGACGTCAGTTGCCACAAGCACCTTCAAGCGCCCCTCTTTGAACCGTTTCATCACGTGCTCACGCGCAACCTGAGACAGATCTCCAGACAGCGCTTCAGCCGGAAAACCACGGATGGCTAACTCGCTGGCCAAGCGGCCGGTGTCTAGCCTAGTCCGTGCAAAAATAAGCACCCGCTCCATGTCTTCGGTTTCAAACAAACGGGTTAACACAGCCATCCGCTCATCTGGGTTGACCATGTAAAAACGCTGGTCAATCCGCTCAACCGTGAGTGTCTCCGCTTCAATCTGCACCGTTTCTGGCTCATGCAAGTAGCTATCGGCCAAACGCCTGATTTGGTGCGGCAACGTGGCTGAAAAGAGAGCCGTTTGCCGTTTGGTTGGGTTAGTCTCTGCCAAGATGGTTTCAATATCTTCCACAAAGCCTAAACTGAGCATCTCATCCGCTTCATCTAAAACCAGTTGGCTTACCGTACCCAAATCCAGAAAACCTTGATTGATTAGGTCGATCATGCGGCCGGGAGTTCCCACCACAATATCAACTTTTCCCTTTGCCAGCGGTTTGGTTTGGCGATCGTACGACTGACCACCATAAACCACAAGAACCTTGGTCCCTTTGGTTTCGCTGTAGCCGGTCATTGCTTCGGCAACTTGCATTGCCAACTCACGGGTCGGGCAGAGAACCAATCCCTGCACCACACCTTTACCCGGCTTGATGGCCTGAATCATGGGCAAGGCGAACGCAGCCGTTTTGCCTGTGCCGGTTTGAGCTTGGCCAATCACATCTTTGCCGCTTAGCAAAAGTGGAATCACCGCTTCTTGAATCGGTGTCGGCTTTTCATACCCTTGGTTTTGAACAGCCTGAAGAATATCTTTACTTAAATTAAGATCTGAAAACGTAGTCATTTGGTTTGATGATTTGCTTGGCCGTATGGTGACAGGGCGACCCGTCACGACGTAACACCAGCACATTCGTCCGAAAATATGTGGCGTTTGGCTTCGCGTGGCCGAAGTGGAGCGGCCGATCAAACCTGTAGCCCAATTTCTGGAGAAGAGAATAAAAAGCCCAGTCTTGTTCAGACTGGGCGGGGAAGTGTTCTGTTAATGGCTGAAATGCTTTTCAGCTACGACAAGAGTATAACATAGGTTTTTAGGAAGCTTGTAGTTGTTTACATTCCTCCCCTCATCCGGTCCCGTTGGGACCACCTTCTCCCCGCGGGAGAAGGGAAGCAAACTGATTTATTTTGGAAAAATTATGCCGAAACACATCAAGCTGATTTCCCTCTCCCAGTGGGAGAGGGTGCCCGAAGGGCGGGTGAGGGGAGATGAGAAATTAGCTTTTCAAAGCATCTTCTATTACCTGCAAAACTCCATTTATCTCTTTCATGATTTGATTATTCCAAAATCGAATCACCCGGTAACCTTCCGCCTCTAAAAATGCAGTTCGGATTTCGTCGTATTCTTTTTGATTAGCATGATGGCTACCATCCAACTCAATAATGAGCTTATGTTCTACACTAGCAAAATCAACTATAAACCGGCCGATGGGCATTTGCCGCCGAAATTTTGCATCATGAAAACGTCGGTTTCTTAGATGTTTCCACAATATTTCTTCTTGCAGGGTTTGGTTTTTTCGTAGCTGTCTGGCTCGTTGTGTAAGCATATGCGTTTTAGTTGAGATAGGTTTTTAGTAGACTATGATTCTACCCCTCACCCGGCTCTTTGAGCACGCCCAAACTGGTTTAGCCCCTCGCCCTAGGGGAGAGGGAAGTTAACCCACTTTGTTTTGGAAGAATGATTCCAAGACACGTCAACTTGATTCCCTTCTCCCATGGGGAGAAGGGGAACCTGACCCAACGCAGTTGGGTTAACGCTGAATTAATTCAGCCCTGAACTGGTTCAACCCGGATGAGGGGGTAAAAACTACAAATTCGACGACAAATAATCGAGGATATCGATCTTGGTTAAGATACCTTCGATGTGATTATCAGTCGCAATCACCGCCACCTGTTTGGTGTTAAACACCTTCATCAGCGCATCTAGCGTTGCATCTGGGCTCACCAGCGTTGGATCATCATCGATCACATTGCGAACCGGTTCACCCTTAGCATACCCACCGTTTGACGTCACGATGTGGCTCAACAGATCTACTTCTGACACCATTCCTTGAAGATGCTTGTGGGTGTCAATCACCGGAATTTGTGAGATGTCGTGCTTCTTCATTAGGTCAACCACCTCTTCAATTGGGGTGTCGCATTCGACGGTGTAAACGGTTGGATCAGCCTTCGCGTTATGAATATCAATAGCGATGGCGGAGTTTACATCCCGCAATGGTGGAATAAAGCCCTGCTCGCGCATCCAGTCATCATTGAAGATTTTGCCCAAGTAGCGCGCACCGTTATCTGGCAGAATCACGACCATGACATCATCCGGCCCTAGGTTATTCTCCTTGGCGTATTTGATCGCGCCTGCGGCCGCAAA
>JBCCSO010000352.1:0-5438 GCA_039199965.1 Chloroflexota bacterium
CTTCATGGGTATGACGACGTCGCCTAAAAATGCGCAGGACGTGATGGACATGTGCGCTATTTTGTTTGGCGAGGAGTTCATCCAAGAGAACCCGGTGTGTACGGGCAACGTTAACGGCAATTCGCCGCTGGTCTGGGATGAGACGATGTTGGGCGCACTGCGTTCGTTTGCAGCCCGCAATCAGCCGATTTTATGCTCGCCGTTTGTGTTAGGTGGAGCCAACACGCCCGCCAGCGTGGTGCCATCGGTGGTGCAGCTGAATGCGGAGGCGTTGTCCTGTTTGGCATACTCTCAGATTGTGCGCAAAGGGACGCCTGTGATTTATGGACACTATCTGTCTACCGTCAACATGAAATCGGGCGCACCGATGGCCGGAACACCAGAAATCTCGCTGATGAACTTCATGATCGGACAGATGGCTCGTTTTTATGATGTGCCGTGGCGCACGAGCAACACGTTGGGCGGGGCGAAAACGTTTGATGCACAGGCGGGGTACGAAAGCGCCAGCACGATGATGGCGGTGTTGATGTCTGGCGCACACTACATCTGGCATTCGGCCGGATGGAATGAGGCGGGCATGCACTGTTCGGTCGCTAAATTTGTGGTTGATGCAGAGCAGTGCGCCATGGGGTACCGGATGGCTGAGGGGCCCCGCTGGGACGACTTTGATGAGGCGATTGCGGCCGTGCGCGACATCGGGCCGGGCGGCCATTATCTCGGCCACCCACACACGCTCGAAAACTTTGAGCGCGGTTTCTTTATGCCAGAGCTGTTTGATAACAACTCAATTGAGCAGTGGAAAGCGGAAGGTGAAGTGGAGATTACTGAACGCGCGCTGAAATATGCTAAAAAACTCCTGCGAGAGTATGAAGAGCCAAAGCTCGACGAAGCAAAAAATGAAGAGCTTTTGGCGTACATCGCGAAACGGCAGGAAGAAATACCCAGAGACGAGGGGCTGAATCAGGTGTATTAGGCCAACCGCAAAAAGTAAACTGATTTTGTTTGAAGAAAAATGGCGGTTGGCTCAAGCGAAAACCCAATTTCTACTCGGTTTAATGCAAAGAAATTCATGGCTTTCGCCTAGCTGCCGTTTGACTGACGTTTTTAGCTTTTTATAGGCAAGGTACATATGAATCAGTTTACCGCTCAACGGCCGCAGGTTTTATTTGTTTTTTCAATTTTATTTTTAGGTTTGATGGCGATTTCAACAGTCCAATTTGATCATGTTTCTGCACAGGCGAATGTCACTGATCGCACCATTTACTGCAATCCATCGGGTGGGTCTGGCGGACTGGCTCCCGGAACGTATTCAGACACTACGTTGTTCGGACAGCCAGTGATCATTATCGTTAGCGAGAATTATGATCCATCAACACCAACGCTTCTGACCTTTTATCTGCACGGTGATGGTGGTGGCTACGATTTTTATTCGCAGGACGGTCGGCCGTTGAATCAAGTGGTGCGTGATAACGGCTGGATTTATGTGGCACCACAGTCTTATCTTGATACAGAATCCGGCCGTAATCGCTGGTGGGCAGCGGGTATTAGCGGCAGCGAAGCTGGCAATGCTGGTATTGAGGCCAATGCGCAGCTCTTAGAGGATATATTTGAAGAGATGTTTGCAAAATACAATATTTGCCAAGACATTTTATTAGGGCACAGTGCTTCAGGTGGATCATGGTTTTATGACGCTTATTTTGTGCCAACCCGTGGCGATGAGTATCCGGCGTTCATGAATCTGGGCTGCGGCTCAAGCGGCATCAGTAGCTCATGGACCGGATTCCCGTTTTACAGCAACCTAAATACGTTTAAGGACAATGCGGCTATCCAAAACCGTACCCAATTACACTACACGATTGGAGACCAAGATTTTCTTTTTGCTGGCGCTGAGCGGGCGGTCCCTCATTATCGGGATTTAGGTTTTGATGTGACAACTGACTTTCTAGCTGATGTCGAACACTGCGCGTTTGATCTATCTGCAAAAACAGTTGACTATTGGATGGCAGTGAACAACTCTGTCACTGTTTCAGATGCCCCAATTGGCGAACCCACCTCAACCCCAACAGCAACGGCTACCGTGACACCCACTCCCACAATGACCCCAACACCGTTCCCTGAAGGATTCTTGGATGAATTTATCTATCTTCCTATGGTCTTGAATGAGCAGTAGTAATCGAGAACAATTATGGCTCAGTTACCCGATAGAGAGTTAGCCAGACTGTTTTTGTTAGCTTGGTGGGACAGCGTTCAAGAGATGTCAAGGTTGGTTCCTTTGATTGCGGAAACAATTGACACAACTCCGGAAAATATCTTTTACAAAAGACATCTAACAGTGGGATTTGATTTTCCCAGTAGAATCAAAGGGACCCAATGGCGATGTATGTTTCATGGAATAGGTGATTGTGCTGTTACTCACGAAGAGGACGGGCGGCATTTAGAAATACCGTTTGGTTTAAATAGCCGATTTGATCATGTGTCCGCTTGGGGCACAATGCTGTATATCATGTCTAGCAAAGCCCCATGGCCCGAATATAATGAGTTGAAAAATTATTTAGCTGGTGAAAAACCGCCTCCATATGAGCGCTGGTCAGGGTCACATGAAAAGATGGTCATGTTATCGGACAAACTTTATCAGCTTCCATTATTTGAAGAATCTGATCCAAAAATGACGGAACAGAAAAAAAGGCAGGCTGGTAAGCAGCCATATATTAACGAAACTGGAGAAGTTGACTTAAAGCTTATCCATGAACATTCAGTTTGTGATTGGCTAGTGTTGAACCAGTTAGGGCAAGAAATAATAAAAGCTGGTTTATCTAAAAAAGATTTTTACCAGCTTTGGAACGAGGCTGAATTAGAGTAGAAAGGAGGTGGTGTGCCATGCAGATGGAAGGGATTTTTACTCCCATCATTACACCCCATCATGAAGATGGATCAATAGACAAAGAGGGGTTTGCAGGCGTTGTCGATTTTCTGATCGAGAACAAGATTGCGTGCATCATTACTGGTGGTTCAACTGGTGAATATTATGCCCAGACGTTTGAAGAACGGGTTAAAGTCATGCATCTGGCAAAAAAGGCGATCAACGGCCGAGTACCCCTAATGGTTGGCGTGGGCTCGACCCAAACTCGCGAGGCGATTGAGCTGGCCCAAGAAGCTAAGAAAGCCGGTGCGGACTCTATCCTTATAAATTCACCGCCGTACGCGGTGCCAAACGAGATGGAAAACGCCATGCATGCACTCAAGATTGATCGGGCGGTGAATCTGCCGATCATGCTCTACAACTACCCGCACCGGACAGGGACAATGATGGGGCCGGAATATCTGGACAGGGTCGGCCGCTCACCCAACTTTAAAGCCATCAAAGAAAGCTCTGGCGACATCAACCAGCTCCACATGCTAGCGCGTGATTATCCGCACATCACTTTAGGGTGCGGGATGGATGACCAAGCGCTCGAATTTTTTGCGTGGGGGGCGCGTGTTTGGGTGGCCGGTGGATCAAACTTCTTGCCGCTAGAACACTATGCGCTTTACAAAGCATGTGCGCTCAACAACGACTTTAACAAAGGACGACGCATCATGTCTGCATTGTTGCCCCTGATGCGGGTGCTGGAGCAGGGTGGCAAATTTGTGCAAACCATCAAATACGGATGTGAGCTGCGTGGCCTCAAAGCGGGACCACCGCGTGATCCATTGCGGCCGTTGAACAAAGATGATAAACGGGCTCTGCGTGAGGTGATGACGACCCTGCGGGCAACCATCGCGAGGATTGAAAGTTAGATATTGGATGGTAGAGGCTAGATGTTAGTTGGCCTGCACTCACTAACATCTAACTACTAGCATCTAACCACTATGCAATGATTGACCACAGAATTTGCTTTGTAGGTGACTCAATGACCCAAGGAACATGCGATCCTGAGTATTTGGGATGGCCGGGACAGGTTTCAAAAGTGGCGCGCGCGGCCGGATACGACCTGACTACCTACAACTTGGGCATTCGGCGGGACACCAGTCGAGACATGTTGACCCGTTGGGAAGCGGAAGTTGCTGCTCGTTTTAAAGATGGTGATGCACACTATGTGGTGTTTTGCATGGGGGCCAATGACGCTACCGTTGAAGAAGGACGATTGCGGGTTGAAGTGGAAGACTCTGTTGCGAATTTTGAGCAGATGCTAACTGCATCTCGTGAGAAATATCTGACGCTAGCCATCGGCCCGGTGCCTGTGGGTGACCCGGAACAAGATGACCGGATTGATGCGCTGTGTGCCCTAATGCGGGCAAAAGCGGCCGAAATCAATGTGCCGTATCTGCCGGTTTCACGTGAATTGCGAAACAATCAAACTTGGCTGCAAAGCGTTGCTGAACAAGATCAATGTCACCCCGGTTCGGCCGGATACGGTGTCATCGCTGACATGGTGATGGCGTGGGACAAATGGTGGTTTAGGTAGGAGCTATTAGCTTTTAGCTCTTGGCCATTAGCGCTGCTGCGCTTAATGCCAAAAGCTAAAAGCCAATAGCTAAGAGCAAAAAAATGTTACTGACACACGAAGAATACAAGACACTGGCTGAAGAACTGATCTTTCCGGCCGCTAATTTTATCGATGGCTCCTTTCGAGCTGCTAAATCTGGGAAAACGATGGCGACAGTTAATCCTGCTACGGGTGAGGGTTTAGCCCAAATCCCAGCCAGCGGACCAGAAGACGTTGATTTTGCGGTTGAGAAGGCGCGTCAGGCGTTTGAAGACGGCCGCTGGAGCAAACTGCATCCGGCCGATCGGAAAGAGGTGCTGATCAAATTCTGCAAGCTCATCAAACGCAATCGACGTGAATTGGCGGTGATGGAAAGCCTTGATAGCGGCAAGCCGATTGCCGACTGCGAGCAGATTGACATTCCAGAAACCATTCACACGATTAAGTGGCACGCGGAGCTGATCGATAAAATTTATGATCAAACCGCACCCGTGGGGGATGACGCGCTGGCCATCATTGTGCGTGAGCCGGTGGGGGTAGTTGGCGCTGTTTTGCCGTGGAACTTCCCCATGCTGATGGTGGCTTGGAAGATTGGCCCCGCGCTGGCGGCCGGGAATTCGGTGGTGCTTAAACCGGCCGAACAAACCTCAATGACGGCGCTACGCATGGCTGAACTGGCCCACGAGGCGGGAGTTCAGGCCGGGGTGTTTAACGTGGTGTGCGGCATGGGGCCAGATGTGGGTGAACCGCTGGGCAAGCACATGGATGTAGACATGGTGAGCTTTACTGGCTCAACGGAGACGGGGCGCAGGTTTTTGCGCTATGCGGCTGATTCAAACCTGAAAAATGTGGTGCTCGAATGTGGTGGCAAAAATCCGTTTGTGGTGCTGGACGATGCGGAAGATTTAGACTTAATCGCGGGCCATCTGGTGAACGGTGCGTTCTGGAACATGGGTGAAAATTGTTCGGCCA
>JBCCSO010000353.1:0-5438 GCA_039199965.1 Chloroflexota bacterium
CCTTATCTTTCTAGGCAATCCAAAATTAATAAAATACTTTTTCAAGTTGGCTATGACTCTATCAGGGCCAGCAAGAAAATCTGTCAACCATGACCTTTAAGTATTTATTATTTGGACCGAACTTTGTAAATGGTCCCGCAAAATCGATTTGTATCTCAACACTAGGCGATTTTGGTGGATCAGGCAATTTACTCTTTTCTGTAGTAGGCAAATAGTTCTAAAGTTCTTACCATGCTGTCAGCAACCAGGAGGATTTATCCTTTTGCTGAATAAATACAATCTTTAATAAACTGATCAGCTTCTTTCGGTGATCTTAATCGAATGAATTCAACACCCAAGTCGTCATCACTAGAAAACGCCTGCTCATACTGCTTTTTCCTGACATGGTACCGGCTAATTGACCACCAAATAATGCCATCTTTTGTCACCATATTTTTGAAAGATTCAGTGTTCCCGGTTCCGGGCCATAGTTCTTCTTGGGACCATGCTCTCTGAATCGCGCGCTTTGTGACTCTCGTGGTTGTTAACCAAATCGGATAGTCTAACCAAATAACGGTGTCTGCATATTTCCACTTGAGGTCGGCTGTTCGACTGTAATTGCCGTCTAAAACCCAGCTTTGTGTGGCCGTCAACTTTTTCTCAACTTTATCGAAGAAAATTTCATCCGATGGTTTAGTCCAATCTGGGCCCCAAAACAGACAATCCATTTCAATATAGGTGGCATTCAGAATGGAAGCGAGGTGCTTCGAAAAAGTCGATTTGCCGCTACCGCTGATACCAACTACGTTAATCCTCTGCATTGATGCTCTGTTTTGTTTAATCGCGTTTATTCCGTTCTTCATTCTCAGTTGTCAATTCTAAATTGGCAATTGATTTACGCTGATTATGAGCCTATCTGACCATTTATCAAATGACCAATGCAGAACGGAGAATGAAAAATTAAGAACGAGTTTTTGCTCTAAATCAAGTTTAAATTATAATGGTATACCATTATATGCTAATTCAAAAACGTGGACAAAACACAGTTACAAGTATCTATAACGAGCTCAGGCGAGCAATTGCGAACGGTGAGCTAGCGGAAGGCACTCAGCTTAAGCAGGCGGCCATCGGCGAGCAGTTTGGGGTGAGCAAAATTCCGGTGCGTGAAGCCCTGATGATGCTTGAAGCGGATGGCTTTATTACGCAAACGGCCGGAAAAGGGGCCACAGTGATGGGGCTATCAGCGGCCGAAGCGCTTGAGATTTACCTCATTCGCATGTCGCTTGAACCGATCTTGCTCAAAGATTCTGTCCCCAATTTATCTCCGCTTGACTTAGCCCGGGCCGATGCGATCCTGCACACCATCGACTCGATGGAAAACCTTGAAAGCCAGCAGTGGCAAATGCTTGACCGTGAGTTCCATCACATCTTGTATCAAGCGGCACCCCATGAGCGCATGAAAAAGCTGGTTTCAACTATGCACGACAATTTGGCCCGCTACTACACCATCTACAAAACGGCCGGGCCTGATTTCAGAATAAAAAGTGATCAAGAGCACCATAAAATTTTGGATGCTTGTAAAAAAAATGATTTGGACACCGCCTGCGAAATTTTGCAGCAGCAGATGGAACGCAGTTCAAGCGTGCTTCAAAAAATATTAAAAGAGAAGGAAAAAGTGGGTTAGTTTGTTTGTTGGATAGTTGGTTAGTAGGGGCTAGGCATTGCCACGCGAAGCGACGAGATCTCGCCCCATTAATAAGTGAACCACCAACTAATAAACGAACAAACCTGCAAACCAAATTTATGACCCAAGAATATAAACCTCGTTTGGAAGGGAAGGTAGCCATCGTCACCGGAGCGGCAAAAGGGATTGGTGAAGCGATCGCCATTCGCTATGGTGCTGAAGGTGCTAAGGTGATTTGCGTAGACATCAATGGAGATGACGCGGCCGCTACGGCAACCGCAATCAACGCGGCCGGTGGTGAAGCGATCCACACCCAAACTGATATTTCTCAAGAAGCGGATGTTGATGCGCTGTTTGAAACCGTCATGGAAAAATACGGCCGAGTTGATGTGCTAGTGAACAATGCAGGGCTAATCTCACCGATGACCCACATTTTGGAAGCGGACAAAGCGTGGTGGGACCGGATTGTGGATGTCAACCTGACCGGCACATTTTTGTGCTGTTTAAAAGCGGCCCACATCATGGCCAAGCAGGGGAGCGGCTCGATGATCAACATGTCATCGGGTGGAGCAACCAAAGCACACCGTCAGTTTGTGGCGTATGACGCCACCAAAGGGGGCATTGAAGCAATGTCACGCGCACTGGCCCTCGACTTGGGCTACTACGGCGTCCGCATCAACATTTTGACCCCGGGCTCCATTGACACCACCAATCTCAGCCCAGAAGACCGCAAACATCGTGGGGTCAATATCCCTCTCGGCCGGATCGGTGAACCCAATGACATGACCGGCGCGGCCGTCTTCTTGGCATCAGACGATTCAGCCTACGTCTCGGGTCAGGCCATTGTGGTTGATGGTGGTCAGCTAGCGCAACAGCGGTCAGCCAGTGTTGACATTTGCCCGCCGGAGAATTTCCCGAAGATTTAGACTAGATGACAGTTGATAGGATGATGAGATGAGTGCAGTGTGCAAAGCTAAGCCGTATGTGCAGCCAAGCCGCGTGCGTAGCTAAGTCGCGTGCGCAGCCAAGCCATCATCCTATCACCCCGTCAACTTTCACATCCTCATGACCCAAAACACAAACTTCGACATCATATTGGTCGGCAGCGGCTGTATGGGCGCAGCCATCGCGTATAACCTGATCAAGCAAAACCCTGAGCTAGCCATCGCCCTAGTTGAAAAGGATGTAACGTTTCAGCGCTCATCAACCGTCACGTCAGATGGCAACATGCGCGTCCAGTTTAATCTACCGGCCAATATCAAGATTTCTCAGTACGGGCTCAAGGTGCTTGAAACCTTCTCAGAGGATATGGCCGTTGATGGAGAGCCCCCGGTTGCATTTAATTTTCGCCAGCAGGGAAATCTCTTTATCAGCGATGAACAAGGGGTCTCATATGCGCAAGATGGCCTAAAAATCCAGCAGGAATATGGCTGCGATGTGGAATGGTTAGAACCAGAACAGGTCACTGACATCTACCCGATTTTTGATCCTAATTCGTGCGCAGGAGGCACTTTTGGCCCCGGTGACGGCACGATGTCGCCGCTCGATATTTTGCTCGGCTACCGGAAAAAGGCGATTTCGCTGGGGGTTACGGCCGTTAATGAAACGGTCAGCAACTTTCTTTCGGCCGATGGGGCCATACAGGGCGTTCGTTTGGCGTCTGGGCAAGAGCTGCTGGCCCCAATGGTTGTCAGCTCCACCGGCGTGTGGGCTACTGATCTACTGCGGCAGATCGGGGTTGATCTGCCAATCAAGTCGATCAAGCGTGAGACTTACTCAATTTCTGGACCGGAGTCGTTTGATGACATTTTGCCCATGCTATTGCTGCCAACCGGCCAGTATTTGCTCCATGAAGGGGGAAATCATTTTGTGACCGGTGGTGCTGGCCCTAGCGACCCTGAAACGACCACAGACTTTGGCTGGAGCAAAGCTCGTTTTGAAGAGCATTTCTGGGAGCGGCTAATCCACTTTGTCCCGTCGTTTGATCGCTTGAAGCTGCTCAACGGCTGGGCCGGACTGTACGCTATCAATGATTTTGATGGGAACGCGATTTTGGGTGAATGGCCGGAGATCAAGGGGCTGTATTTGGCCAACGGCTTTTCCGGCCACGGTTTCCAGCAGTGCCACGGGGTCGGCCGATATATTTCTGACTTGATCTTGGGTTCATCGCTTGAACTAGATCTATCGATCTTCTCTCCCATTCGTATTTTGGAAAACGCACCGGTTTTTGAAAATCCAGCCCGTTTAATTTAAACAATCAATGAACCAAACGGAGACGCGTCAACGACACGTCTCTACGGTTCTTTGCGTTGGCTTGTAGAGACGTCCCGGCGGGGCGTCTCCATGCTTGAAAATAATATGAAAATTTTAATTGTTGGTGGCAATGGCACCATCGGTAAAAAAGTAAGTGCACATTTGGCGCAAAAACATGACGTGATCATCGGCGGCCGGACATCGGGTGATGTGCAAGTTGAAATCGCAGACAGCGCTTCGATCCAAGCGATGTTTGATACAGTCGGCACCGTTGATGCGATTGTGTGCATTGCGGGTGAAGCCAAGTGGGGACCTTTCAACGATCTGTCAGAAGAAGACTACTACATTGGGCTGCGCAGCAAGCTCATGGGGCAGGTTAATCTCGTGCGGATCGGGCAAAACTATCTCACAGAAAACGGCTCGATCACCCTATCAACCGGCATCTTGGCCGACCACCCGGTGGCAATGACGGCCAGTGCGGCGATGGTGAACGGCGGCGTCCACAGTTTTGCGATGGCGGCAGCGCTTGAGTTGATGAAGAAATGTCGCTTGAACGTGGTGTCTTGCGGTTTGGTTGAAGACTCTGTGTATAAATATGAAGACTATTTCCCCGGCCACAACCCCATCCCGATGGATAAGGTAATCAACTGCTACCTCAAAGCGATTCTGGGCCATGAAACCGGGCAAATTATCCGAATGTACGACAATCAGTAATGTGTAATTTTAGAGCCGTATCATTCCTTCTGATGCGGCTCAGTTCTTTTAAGGATCGCCTAACACAAAGCCGGAAATCCTGTTCAATCGTATAAAATAAAATCAAGCCTAGCGACTTCCCGCATTCCAAACGCCTACACTTGGAGGAAAAATGAAACGAGGTCGATACCACTTAATTTCTCAAACAGGTCTGACTATCTTTGTCTTGGGTGCCCTGCTGCTGCTTACAAGCGTAACTCAGCCAACACGGGCTGAATCAGAATCACAGAGCCAAGCAACCAACCTGATCACAAACGGAGATTTTGAATCGGGCGATGACGGCTGGACGATTTGCGGTGGCGGTGCGGTTCTCACCAAAGGAAACCCGGCCGTCTCTGACAAGAACATCCATCAAGGTCAGTCTTCTTTGCGGCTCGGCAACCCGACAGTAAACCGCTGCACCAACGAAATTTTTGGCCCCTATCAGATGGCATACCAGCAGATCGCCATTCCGGCCGATGTTGACGCGCTCACCGTCTCGTTTTGGTACACCCGCCGCGGCACCTTTTTTGACGGTGGCTCAACGTTTGAATACAGCGGTGATTTGGACATAGCGTTGGCCTCAGAACCATTGGAAGGGATTACATCATTTCCAATCGATATCTCAGTCGGAGAAATCACGCCGTTTGATCAGCGAGGTTGGCATCTGTTTAGACAAAGCCTAGACGCGGATGATTTGGCGGAATTAAGAGAGGGACTGGCCCAGAACTCAACCGTCTACTTGACCATTCAGATTTCTGGGCTCCATGAAGATTCAGTATTCCAAAAC
>JBCCSO010000354.1:0-5416 GCA_039199965.1 Chloroflexota bacterium
ATCATGTATTGATGCTCCATCGAAATAACCGGGTGCTCGAAATTGTACATCTTGCCCACTTCATTCACCCGATAGCCGCAGGCGTTGACGATGTACTCACACTCGATGTCCCCGTTGGGAGTGTGGACAATCCACTCATGGTTGTCTTTTTGGGTTAGGCCAGTGACCGGTGTTTTGATGTACACCTCGGCCCCCATCTTTTTAGCCGCATGGCACAGCCCGCGAGTTTGGTTCGATGGATCGATATCCCCATCAACGGGGTCCCAGAGCCCGCCTTTTAACCCTTCAACGTTGAGTAATGGATGGCGACGGCCGCACTCGGCCGCATCAAGAATTTCATAGTGCACCCCCATCCCACGAGCCATTCCGGCAAAGTGCCGATACCCCTCCATATCAGATTCAGTATGGGCTAGCCGGATACCACCGTCCCCTTTGTGGTATCCCATCGGAAAATCAGGATCATCGTTTAGCTCAGAGTAAAGTTCGGTGCTATATTTTTTAAGCCCCACCATCGTTTGGACGGTACCAAACTGGGTTACCTGCGCCGCCGAATGCCACGTCGTACCCGATGTTAGATCGTCTCGCTCTAGAAGGACCACATCGGTCCAGCCAAATTTTGCCAAATGATAAAGGGTGCTTGCCCCGCCGACGCCACCGCCGATCACAACTACTCTGTATGTTGATTTCATACCGCTTCTCCAAAAAATGGGATGTAATTTATGGGAACCGCTGCATCACAATGCGTTTGATTAGAAGCCCTCTAAGAGTTCCCCTAGGCGCATAAGCTTGTGAGTTTTGGTTTCAACGCCCGCAGTTTAGCAATATTTTGGAATTGGGCAATAACAGCTTTGAGGGTTCCAAGACGAGGCCTCTAGTGTCATAGATTAGACATAATTGTTCAGCAGATTTCTTTTCGCCAGTGAGCTAAAGCCCATCGTTGATAGCATGAGGATTTATCCTGTTGCTGAATAATTACGATTAGACAACTAAATGATGTGGGTCTTTTTACTTTGCACTAGCTATTAAACAAGACTATGATGAGCTAAAAATGGAGAATTTAAGTATGAAATACAGTCGCTTAGGAAATACGGGATTGAAAGTTTCTCAGATATGTCTAGGCATGATGACGTACGGCTCAACTGATTGGCGTGAATGGATTTTAGGCGAGGACGCCTGTAACGCCCACGTCAAACGAGCCTTGGAGCTAGGCATCAACTTTTTTGACACCGCCAATGTTTACTCACAGGGGATTAGTGAGGAAATGACCGGCCGGGCCTTGAAAAAATATGCCAAACGGGAACAGATCGTGCTGGCCACAAAGGTCAATGGAAGAATGGGTGATGGTGTCAACAACGCTGGGCTATCGCGTAAACACATTATGGACCAAGTTGATGCCTCATTGAAACGACTGCAAACTGACTATATTGATCTCTACCAAATTCATCGCTGGAGCTATGAGACTCCGATCGAAGAAACGCTCGAAGCACTGAACGACGCCGTGCGGGCCGGAAAAGTACGATACATCGGGGCATCGAGCATGTTCGCATGGCAATTTATGAAGGCTTTAAGCATTCAACAAGCAAGAGGGTGGGCAAAGTTTGTCTCGATGCAAAATCACTACAACTTAGTCTATCGAGAAGAGGAGCGGGAGATGATCCCACTTTGTGAAGACCAAGGAATTGGCGTGATTCCGTGGAGCCCATTAGCGCGCGGGATGGTAACAGGGTCACGTACCCGTGAGGGCAAAAAGACCAAACGAGCCCAAACCGACCAATTTGGCGATCGGCTCTACGGCCGGGAAAGTGACTTTAATGTGGGTGAAGCGTGTCTACAAGTCGCTACGGAGCGGGGCAACTCACCTGCACAGGTCGCACTAGCGTGGCTAATGAGCAAACCGGCCGTTACCGCCCCCATCATCGGCACAACCAAGCTAGAGCATTTAGAAGATGCTGTAGGCGCGGTTGATGTTGAACTGTCGGCTGAAGAGATTTCAATGCTTGAAGCTCCATACGAAGTTCATCCAGTTTTAGGCCACTCTTAAATCAAAGATCATCCAATTTTATGATGTAGCCTCTGCCACGCTTACGAAGGTGGGGCAATGCGGCCGTGATAGGTGACAATAGCCTAGAAGAGCTCGTCAGCATGTTTGTTGAGATGCTTTGCGATGGTTTAAAAAATAGGAGCGGCTAAATTTGTCTAGGCTCAAGCTCAGCCGACTAGTCCCCAATCAGATCCTCAGGAACATCAAATCCAATCTCTTGATAGTAACGCACAGCTCCGGGGTGAAGAGGAACAGGCAACCCCACAATGGCGCGCTCAAGACTCATGGCTGCAGTTGCATTGTGGATATTTACTAGGAAATCCAAATTTTCATAAATGTTCTGGGTAAGCTGATAGACCGTCTCTTCGTCTAGGTCTGGGTGTACGGCCAAGAAGTTGGGTTGTGAAATAGTATTGATATCTACGTCTAGGCCCGGATAAGTCCCTGCCGGAATGACGTACCGATTCCAAACAGGGAACTCTTGATTAATCTGCTCTAATTGCTCATCAGAAAATTCAAGAATAACAATTTCACCGCTACCTAGCTTGGCAAAAGCTTGGGTCACGGCCGGAACCGGTGGGCCAGCGGGGGTGTTCATACCGGCAATCGTACCGGCTTGAAGCGCGGCCGATGATTCAGAGTAGCCTATCCGCTCAGGCAAAAAGTCATTGTCTACATCGTAACCCAGCGCATTTAAAATCACGGCGCCCGACGTCTCGGTGCCAGAGTCCCTTTTGCCAATCGAGAAAGCTTCCCCTTTTAGGGCATCAAGGTCAGTGATGTTGCCGCTCGAGGCGAAATCCGCATCAATCACAATATGCTCTACATTCTCCCAAAGCATGGTGATGGAGCGCATTTCTTGTTCAGCCACTCCTTCATACAGCCCTTTCCCTTGCCAAGCCATCGCCCCGAACAGCCCTTGCAAAATGGCTAGATCTGCCTTCTTGTCTTTTAGCAATTGAACATTTTCGGCCGATCCGGCTGAGCTAATCGTTGTCATCTGAATACCAGAATCTTCAAGCTTTACATTTGTCAGCGTCGAGAGCGCTATCCCGACCGGATAGAACGTTCCGCCAGTTGAAGCGGTAGCGATGATCAAAAAATCCTGTTCAGTTACCGTTGTTTGTGATTCATTGTCATCACCAGCAACTTCAGCTGGCTCAGTCACAACGGCCGATTGGCACGCCATGACAAGCATCATCACAGCAGCTAAAGTCACAGTAATTATTCGATCCCTAATCATCATGTTTTAAACAGACTTGATTCCAAAATGACACAATATGATAAAAGTCCAGACAACTTAAATCTAAAAATAAAAACACCGGAGCCGATAAAATGATCGGCTCCGGTAATGGCTACACATCTGCATGGCAACAGAAGGAGATGCTTGATTCAAGATCAAGGGCAAGAGCCACACAGAATTTAACTACAATAGGCGGCACGCGGCTAATAAGTAATGTCTAAAACTTGAACAGCCACATGCCTGCCTTTACACACGATTCCCAAATCTTCCCCATCGCTTTCGGCCTGAATTTGCGGATACAGATAATGCATACCGGCCATCAGTGATTCGGGTGGGATTTTGAGCGAAATTTCATACTCAACCGTATCACCCGTTAATTTGTTTGCAGAACTAGAAACGTAGTTAATCTGAAATTTCTCTCCTATCATCCTGATCGGATTTGTGTCTGATCCATACGACTGGACACAAATCCTGACGGTCAGGTTTTGCCCAGTCTGATCGTCGGTCGGCCGTTTGGCGGTCAGCAGCAGATTCACCCACGCCGGTTTGGAGTTGTCAAGCAACAAAGAAAAGTTCTGCTTGTCATCAACAATTTCCCAACTGCCATTTATCAGGAAATCTCTTTCCCTTTTCGGGTCAAAAAGCATCGCGTAACGTCTATTATCATTAATATTAAACATCATGTTTTGTCTCATTAAAGCCAAGCTTTATCCAGAGGCCGAAGAGGGTTGCGGGATCTCAAATGGAGGCGTGAACCGGGTTTGGAAAACATATACGCCAGCCAAAAGAACAAGCCCTGCCACATGGGCCGGAAGTGTCGGCCACAGCAACAGCCCAGCTACTGCCAAAAGCAACACTCGCTCAATCATGTGCAGCGAACGGAAAAGGTATCCGGTAAACACGGCTGAGAAAACGTACAGTCCCATCAAACCAAAAATAAATACCTCAAGCTGCTGCATGATGGTGCCATCGATCAACAGGCTATACGCGAATAGCAGCGGCATCACATATAGCCCCTTCGCAATCTTCCAAGCGGCCACCCCCGTCTTCATGGGAGATGCTTGCGCAATACCAGAGGCGGCGTACGCGGCCAAGCACACAGGCGGGGTCACGTTTGAGTCTTGAGATAGCCAGAAAATGATCATGTGGGCTGCGAGCAGTGAAACCCCCATGCTTTGTAGCGCGGGAGCAGCCAACACAGCCAGCATAATGTAGGCGGCCGTCACAGGGAGCCCCATCCCTAAAAGAAGTGATGCAAGGGCGATCAAGACGAGGGCCCAAATCAAAACCCCGCCAGATAGGTCCACGATGACCTGTGAAAAGACGATCGAGATACCAGATAAATTGATAGAGCCGACGATTAAACCGGCCGCCACTAGCATAATGCCGGTGGTCACCATGTTGCGGGTCCCTTGGGCCAGCGCGTCCAGAACATCCTTTAGATACATTTTATGGTTTGCGCTAAACCAAGAGCTAACCACCACTGCAATGATGGCGAATCCGGCCGAATAGGTGGGGGTATAGCCCGCAATCAACATGCCAACCAGCACCCCGATCGGCACCATAAAGTGAATGCCGTCTCGTAAAATTTTCCCCACCGAATCTTTGTTTGTCTCTTCCAAAAACCCGACATCTTTCCGGTTGGCCTCTTGGTAGACAAAAAATCCAACGGTGGCAAAGTACATAACAGCAGGTAACAATGCGACCGCGATGATGGTCGAGTACGGCAACCCGGTCCACTGGGCCATAATAAAGGCCCCTGCCCCCATAATCGGTGGCATTAGCTGCCCTCCGGTTGAGGCGGCCGTTTCCACACCACCCGCAAAGTCGGGATCAAATCCAGCTTTCTTCATCATTGGGATGGTGATGGAGCCGGTTGAGACGGTGTTGGCAACGGCCGAACCTGAAATAGTCCCCATTAAACCAGAGCCAAACACAGCTACCAATCCCGGCCCACCTTTAATGCGTGACGTCATTTTCTGAGCCAGATTAATAATGAAGTCCCCACCACCTGACTTCAGCAGAAAAGAGGCGAACAGAATAAACATAAATACAAACGTGGATGAGATCGAAGCGGTTAAACCAAAAAGTCCCTCATCTGTAAAGTACATTCTGTAAAGCACGCGCGGCAC
>JBCCSO010000355.1:0-5390 GCA_039199965.1 Chloroflexota bacterium
CATTGGGGTTCAGTCAATCTTGCCGCATTATCAGCCCAGCGCAGTCATCGTGACAGAACCATCTGACCTGCAGATAAGTTTGGCTCACAAAGGTTTTATCTGGATCGAGGTCAAAACGTTCGGCCGCGCCTATCACGGTAGTCGGCCGGACCTTGGAGTTGATGCTAATATGAGGATGGGGCGATTCCTAGCAAAGCTCGATCAGCTTGAGCAAGCTTTGGCTCAGCGACCGCCTCACCCTTTGTTAGGGCCCCCTTCCTTGCATGCAGCAACCATCCATGGGGGAACCGCTTGGAGTGCTTACGCAGCTGAATGTATGCTAGGCGTTGAGCGGCGCACCATTCCGGGGGAAACGGTGGAGCAAGTTGAAGCTGAAATCCAAGCCTTGATAAAAGAGTTGCGTCTTGAGGATCCCTCTCTACAGATTCAGGTCCGCACTGAACTGGTTCGGGACTGGTTTGAGGTGGACGAGTCAGCTCCAATTGTTCAAAGTTTAAAATTGGCAACCAATCAAGTTTTGGGCTCTGAAGCCCCTATCATTGGTCAACATTTCTGGACCGATGCGGCCTATCACAGCCAGAGTGGGTCTGACACTGTTTTGATTGGTCCAACCGGTCACGGTCTCCATTCGGCTGAAGAGTGGGTTGACCTACAATCTGTTTTTCAGCTGGCTGAAATCCTAGCTGAAACAATTGTGAATTATTGTCAGTAAAGAAGTGAAAATTGTTCAATGTATCGGGAAATTTGACCTACTACTCTAGCTCTTTGTCTCTGGATCAAATATCATTGAGCTAGGTTCTAAGGAGTAAAAGTTGAGTAATTTTTACAACTCGGAAGTTGTTCCTTCAAAACCGAAGAAAATATTGTATAAGAACAATTTTCTCGTGCGACAGTTACTGGGTGCCCCTTTGAAGCAACTCAGCCTTGAGGGTGTTTTTTTACTCCTAAAAAAGGCTTTCTTCAAAGGTTTTTCCGTATCAAACGTCCCTTAATGCCGGTTTTGCAGAACTTACATTTACATCACTTCTTAACCCAAAACGCAATATCCAAGATATAAAATTGGTTAATCAAGTTGGATTAGGAAAGGCCATACCCACAGGATTTACGCAGAATTTCTCGTAGGGGTATCTATTTATGGATACTCGCGCACCCACGAGGCCGTGTTGCTAAAGATAGGTGCTCTACGGTGAACTTAATAGCGCAAGTCCTAACCCACACAAACCAAAATCATCGATTAACTTGAGATTTCGCATTGCGCTGCCCTACATGCAAATGCCAATATGACACCAGAAAGAATTGAGCGTTACCGTATAACGCAAGAAATAAGCAAAAACTCGCAATCAACCACCTATTTGGCTGAAAACGAGAAAAACAAGCAGATTGTTCAGCTGCGCCTTTATCCATCTGGATATTTTCAGTCTGATGAGATGCGCCAAACATTTGAATTGCGTGGTGCCATCCTCAATCGGGTAAGCCACTCAGCCCTGATTCCAGTGCATCAGTATGGCCAATATGGCGATCAGCCCTACATTGTGTCCCCTGTAATGGAAGGGGGATCGCTGGCTGAGATGTTAATTACCCACGGCCGTTACAAAGCTGAAGATATTGCACCCATTGTAGAGCGTATTGCTGAAGCTCTAGATGCGCTACACGCGCAAAAAGCGATACATGGCAAAATTTCACCAGAATCAGTCTGGTTTAGTGCAGATGGTGCTGCCTACTTAGGTGATTTTACGATGCCCGCGCAACCGCCTGATCCTCTTTCTGATCTCTCTTGGCACAGTCCGGAATTTTTGAAGGATGGTGCTTTGCATCGGCAAAGTGATATTTATTCACTGACTGTTTTGGTTTACAAAATGCTGACGGGAGTGACCCCATTTGTGGGAAAAACGTCCAGTGAAATTAGCCATTTACTTCTCCACGGCCAAATTCCATCTGTGGGACAGATTGTGCAGGACAATGTTGAAGAAATTGATCAGCTTTTTAAGATTGGCATGGACTACATTTATACCAATCGGCCGATCTTTGCCAGTGAATGGGTAAGCCGTTTTAAAAACGTATTTCGAATTTCTACCGCTGTGGATCAGGTCGCCACTGCCATCCATGGAGATTTAAAAGACCGCTCAACCAAATATAATATTATTGCAGAGTCTGAGACATCGTTTGATTATGAAGACCATCCTGACTGGATGCATTTATTTAATGATCCTGTGAAGGGTGTGGTTCAAAATGGGTCATCTGCAAATGTTGATCGGTCAAAGAAGTTTTTCCCGGATGTTGAGTCAAATATGACCAAAGTTGGGTCTATTGAAACGCTTGATCCGACTATAGTTCAAGCCGAAACAGGCGAAGCAAATTTTGATGATACCCAAATTTATGAGCAGCCGTTTGAGATTGAGCCTGCTGAAGAAGAATCTAATTCTTTGATTGGGCAGTATTTGACACGTCGGCAGATGTCTGGGCTATTCTTGGCAATGGCCGGTATGATCTCCCTCTTTGCATTGGTTGCAATCACCCTTTTTATTCTGGCTGTCTTGCGCGTTTCCGGCCGGGAAGAACCGATTGATCCACCAGCCGCTATAGTCGGCAATCAACCAGCTGAAGGTATTGAAATATCACCAGATGAACCTGAAACTGACCTAAATGCTGAGGCAGAAGCAGCTGTGGATACGACTCAGGCAGGCGATGAAACAACATTCGATGGAAATTTAGAGCCTGCTGGCTTATTTGTCGATATCCCTAATGCTGACAAAAAAGATGAGACAGACATGTTTGTGTGGGAATTTTTCCCGCCAAGTATAGATTTCTTGCGCCGGTCTCGGTCCGAAGAATTTACGCTGGAAGAGGCGGGCTGGTATATGTATTCCAATGCCAACAAAATCAGAGACGTTGAGCGTATTGGCAACGTGATTTATGCTGCTTCTGGAGCTGGAATGACGGTTTGGAACCTTGACTCAGGTGAAGCAACTCGGTTGACTAGCTACGATGGACTAGCTGGTAATGACATTAATGAAATCAAGTACTGTGATTTCGTAGAGCCTAAGCTTGTTGTTGCTACCGAAAGCGGGATCAGCCTGCTTGATCCTGCAACGCTTACAGGTGAAATTTATGATGTTGCCGGCCGTCAGCTGATCAAGAATCAAGTCAAATCTATCGACTGTGCCACGACAGAAGAGGGACCGATGCTATACGTTGGCTACTTCAATGATGGGTTGACCACCCATAACCTAGATACAAACAAGCGCGATCGAATTGACCGTAGTGATGGTTTGCCAACGGACAGCGTTGAGCAGATCCTTGTTGTTAACGGTGTTATTTGGATCAATACCGGAACAGCACTTGTTCAATATGATATCGAGACCACAGAAAGCATCTTTTTTAGTAAAGGGGAAGGGACGTTACCGGCCCAAAATATTTCTGAAATGGCGTGGGATCAGGCTGGCACCGGATTGATTTGGATGTCAACAAACGACGGGTTGATGGTTGGTAACAGCAGGGGCGAATTTACTTTGTATACAGATGAGAATACAAATTTGCCCCGTGGTCTAGGAAAGTCGATAGCCATTGATACACAAGGCATTGTGTGGTACGGCACTAGCTTTGGCAGCATGTGTGCCTTTAGCCCCCAAGCCCTTAATTGTGACACGATATTCCGCCATCCTACAAATGAATTTGAGCTTGAAAGTGCCATCACCACAATCGATGTTGTTGATGGATTTTTGGTCTACGGCCATCGTAATGATGGGGTGTGGATTGGATCATTCATAGACCGAACCTCAACTGATCAACCGTATGCGGTCAAAGAATGGTTCCCATTGATCCTTGAGGACCAGTTTCCAACCAACGAGATTACGGCGCTGGCAGCCGCGGACGGATTTGTCTGGATTGGCACACGGCGCGGACTATATAAAGCTCCCGAAGGTGACCTAACCGGAGCGAACTGGGAATATTTAGATTCAGAAAATAGCGAGATTCCGGCTAACTGGGTAACAACACTGTATCCTGATCCAGAAGGTGGTATGTGGGTTGGTACGTTCAGAGGTGCCGTTTACTTGGGCTCCGTTTGGCTCCAAGACCCGATTATGGTGGATCAGCAAATTCGTGCCATTGTGCGGGACGATGTAAATAATAATATTTGGCTGGGAACTGATACAGGCGTTTTCCAATACAATGGCCGGTCTGTCGCGGAAATGCGCGACTTGCCTACATTGAGCGTACGTTCTTTGGCGTGGTTTGGAGATGATTTGTATATTGGAACTGAGGATGGCCGAGTGGGTGTACTGACAGGCGGCGTTTTTAATGCTTTTGATCGCACAAATAGCCCACTTGCTACCGACCCTGTGACTGCCATTGCGATGGGGCCAAACGGATCGATCTATGTTGGCAATGGAGACGATTTGTATTTGATCAATCAGGCTCGAACACTTATTCCAGTGCCTCAAGTGCGCGGTTTCTACATTTCTGATGTTCTGTACCAAGATCGATCAAACGAGACTCTGGTGGCAACCACAAGTAACTCGCTTTACTATTACGACTCAATTGATTGGACCAAAATTACCGTCCGGGATGGAATGGCAACTGATCGAATTTCTGATATTGTGGTTGATAGCTTAGGCACATATTGGTTTGCTAGCGAGAGCTTAAATGAACAAGGGGGCGGCTTGGTACGGTATGTCCCTTATCCAGAAGATACGCAGTAGGCAGGTCACACTTAAACTGAACAAAAGCGAGGTCACAAGCCTCGCTTTTTTGTTACTGGGACGAAGTAATGAATTAAGTTATGCAGAATTACCAGCAATATACCCTGATGCCCATGCCCATTGAAAATTAAAGCCTCCAATCCGGCCATCAACGTTTAAAATTTCGCCGCAAAAGTGTAAATTGGGCATGGTACGTGATGACATACTGCTTAAACGCAGTTCTCTGAGCGGTACGCCTCCGGCTGTCACCTCTGCATAATCGAAGCCTCTGTCTCCAGCAACTTGAACCTCGAAGCGTGTCACCATCTGTACAATCCGCTGACGGATCGATTTGGGCATTTGGTTTGTAGCAAGGTTTGCCTGCTCCTTTGATAAGCCCGCTTGCTCAACCAGCGTTTTGGCTAATCGATCTGGGAGCTGCCCCCGCAAAATTTGTAAAACACTCCGTTTGTGCTCTTGCTTGAGCTGGGCCGCAAATGCATCATGATCTGTGTTTGGCAGCCAGTTGATTGTCAATTTAACTTCTGGATCAACACCTACTGCATCTAGATAATAGCGGCTCATATCTAAAACGGCCGGGCCAGAAAGCCCAAAATGTGTGCATAACATTGAATTGGTGAAAGACTCAACCCGTTTGCCAGTAGGTGTCCACAAATCAAGCTTGGCTTGAATGGTAATGCCTTTTAACTC
>JBCCSO010000356.1:0-5386 GCA_039199965.1 Chloroflexota bacterium
GAGCTGCCATGGCGTGCTCATGCAGGCGGTGCCAAATTAATCATCATCAATTATCAACCGACATATGCAGATTCAATGGCAGATGTCATTATTCGGGATGATGTTGCATCAGCTCTCCCGGCTATCTACTCAGCATTTAGTAGGCAGGTAAAGTAATTCATGACCCCTCTCGATGAATTTGATAGCCAAAGCATCATAGACACGGTGCAGATTTTACCCGGCCTAAAACCGCTCCATCTGCAGCGACTCTTGATGGTTAGTCGTTCACTGGGTTCAACGCTGAATCTCAACGAAATTTTAAAGATGGTGCTTGAATCGGCCGCAGAGCTAACAGAGTCAGCTGGAGCATCTATCATGCTGGTTGAGCCAAATGAAAGCGAACTCCGTTTTGCAGCGTCAAGCTTTGGCCTATCTCAGCTTAAGGATTTGGTTGTTCCAATTGAAGGGAGCTTGGCTGGACATGTTGTCAAACAGAACAAAGCGATCGTAGTTGAGGATGTAGCCAAAGATGAGCGACACTATGCAGACACAAGCCAAACTGTAGGCATTGAAATCAGCAATCTAATTGGAGTTCCGTTGAGGGATCGTGGTAACGTTATTGGCGTTTTGGAAGCGTTTAACAAAAAAGGGGCTGGGAAATACACCACATACGATCAGGCGGTTGCCCAAGCATTGGCATCTCAAGCGGCCGTTTCCATTGTTAACTCGCGTCTGTTCACACAATCAGACGCCATTGCTGAGACGATGCATGAAATCAAGACACCGCTCATGGCGATGACCGCTGCAACTGAGATGCTTGAAATGGACAGCTTATCAGACGCTCAGCGTGCTCACCTGCTCAAAACAATCAAACGAGAAACGCATAGGCTTACTCGGATGACCCAAGATTTTCTAACCCTGTCCCGTCTCGATTCCGGCCGCATGGACCTAGACATGGTGCCAATTAATCCATATGAGCTGGCACAAGCGGCCGTTGATACCCTCATTGCTCAGGCAGAGAAAAAAGGGATCGGGATCCGCCTGTTTGCCGATTCTGAAAAAAACCATCGGATCAATGGTGATGTCAGCCGACTACAGCAAGTGCTGATCAATTTAATCAGCAACGCTATTAAGTACAACAAGCCAAATGGTAAAGTTGCCATAAACATCTTCAAAAAGGCTGAAGATCTCTGGATTTCAGTGATGGATACCGGTCACGGCATCGGTAAAGAGGATATGAAGCATCTATTTGACCGTTTTTACAGAATTGCCTCTGAAGGGGAACCCACCGAAGGCACAGGCTTAGGACTGTCCATCGTTAAAAAATTAGTAGAGGCTCACGACGGCCGCATAGAAGTAGAAAGCCAGTTGGGTAAGGGATCCGCTTTTCACTGCATCTTTCCACTGTTACAAGCTGAAAATTAGACAAGCAATTTCATGGCAAAATATTGGATTTTGTCGCAGATGCATAGCTTGTGCATTATGATTGCAAAAACAAATATTTCGAGGTTGAATCCTCTTTAAACGAATCATGAAAAAAGAGAAAGTATTAATTATTGGATCAGGCCCAGCAGGATTAACCGCTGCCATGTACACCGGCCGCGCCATGTTAGAACCTGTTGTCATTGTAGGAGACCAACTGGGTGGTCAAATTGCCAACTCGAGTGAAGTTGAGAACTATCCGGGCTTTGATGAAGTTGTGTCTGGTCAGGTTTTAATTGACCACATGGTCAAGCAGGCTGAGAAGTTCGGTGCCAAACTCGTTTATGACCACGTTGTTGAAGTAGACACGTCAAAAGGCTCTCCGTTTTATGTCAAAACTTACAAAGAAGAGTATGAAGTTGATTCTCTCATTGTGACTTCAGGTGCCTCTCCGCGTAAGCTCGGCATCCCGGGTGAAGAAAAGTTCTGGGGACGCGGTGTGAGCACCTGTGGTACCTGTGACGGGTTTTTCTATCGCGGCCGCCCTGTTGTAGTGATTGGCGGTGGAGACAGCGCACTGGAAGAAGGTTTGTTCTTAACTAAGTTTGCCAGCTCAGTCACCGTTATTCACAGACGTGATGAGCTGCGCGCGGGTCCTGTTCTGCAAAAACGTGCGTTTGCCAATGAGAAAATCTCTTTCGTTTGGGACACCGTTGCAGAAGAAGTTCTGGGCACGGAGGAAGTGACTGGCGTTCGGCTCAAAAACCTTAAGACAGATGAGGTTTCAGAACTGCAAACTGACGGTTTCTTTTTGTTCATCGGCCATATTCCAAACAACCAGTTGTTTACAGAACAAATCGAACTAGACGAAGAAGGCTATTTCATTACGGACGAGCTCATGCGCACCAATGTAGAAGGCGTGTTTGCGGCCGGTGAAATCCAAGATTCTGTTTATCGTCAGGTGGCAACGTCTGTCGGTCAGGGCACCGCGGCGGCTATGTCGGCCGAGCGCTGGTTAGCAGAACAAGAATAGCTAGTCGGCACCAAATCAATCAATTCAACCAGAGGTCAGATAAAATGTTTCTGACCTCTGGTTTTTTATTTTAAGCACCAGCATCTATGCGCGCCTTGCGGCAGTCTTCCAAACCAACCTTTGCGTTTTGTCCGCGAATACCATCTGGCCCCATTTCTTCAATCACAATGTTAAACAGCTGTTCGGCGGTATATTCAAGATCTGAAGGTGGAATAAAGCACCACTCTGGATTCTCGCGGAAGTAGGAAAAGGCCAAATAGTTATAGTAAATCGATGTTGACTCTGTTAGCGGAACATCTTCCCGACGGCCTTGCTCATACGATTCTACGGCCGTTTCTAAGCGCGGGATTGCGTTGATATAGTTGAAGTTCTTAAAGTATGCAGCGCCTAAATGCGCATGAGCCCGCACCAAACTCTCGTCTAAATCAACCGCTTTTTCTAGGGTAGCTTCTGACTCTGCGTACTGGCCTGCCAAGAAGTACATCCATCCCAATGCATCATAGAGAGAGGCATTATTCGGGGTCGCTTCAATTTGGTCGCGTAGTGTTACAATCGCTCGCTGCCGGTTGTCCGTATAGAAATAGCTGTACGCAACAGCCAAAGATGCATCTAAATATGCTGGGTTAATCTGACGGGCAGATTCATAGCTTTCAATCGCACGGTCATAGTAGCCCTGTGTTTCTAGGACTACCCCTCGATAGAAGTGCACCACCTCATCTTGAGTGTCTAGAGTGATAGCAAGATCAATGAGCTCATTGGCTCGCTGATAATTATCACGATCTTGTTGAATCAAAGCGCCAGCCTGCAGCGCGTAAGCGGCTGCCAAATTGGGATTCTTGCCGATGGCACGTTCGGCCGATTGAATGGAGCGCTCATATTGGTTAAGGGCCAGCTCACGCTCACCGACTTCCGCCAAGCGCTCACCATTTTGCAAATAAGCATTTGCCACCGCCACCAGCACGTCCGGGTCATCAGGCGCAATCAAACTGACTTGCTCCGCTACATCTAGTGCTTCTTCCGCATCACCTTCAATGGTGAGTAGATCAATCAAGTTGATATAAAAGTTTGAGTTGTCTGAATCAAGCGCAATTGCTTTGCGATAGGATTCAATCGCTTTTTCTGTGTCCCCGTCCCGGTTATACAGTGATGCACTGAGCGCAAATGACTCGGCCGAGCGCGTTGGCTCTGGCGTTTCGGTAGGCACAATGACTTCAACAACCGTTTCCACATTGGAAAACAGTGCAAAGCTGGCCCCCGCCACCACAGCAAACAAAATGATCATCAAACAGCTTGGGCCACCCCGACGTGGGTATGGTGAAGGTGAACGATTAATTACCATAGCAGAATTCTACAACAGGTTTGTTTCCAGATATCTCTTCTTTTCCGATGGATGGGCAAGAGCCCACCATTTGCCACTATTTTATCCATTTTGGCAGATACATATTTTAGACTTTTAGCAGAAGACCACAATTTCGTTAAAATCACGCTAGGATGCAAGAAAAGCTTAAAGAAGATTTAGCTGAGTGGTTGGCAAGATTTGTCACCCTAGAGCGCAATGCGCTTTTGGACAAAGTGCTCAATCAGCGAACGCGCCATTTTACGGCCGTCCTTGAAAACATCTTTCAGCCGCACAATGCTAGCGCTGTACTGCGCTCGTGCGATATTTTTGGGGTGCAGGATGTACACATCATCGAAGATCGATTTGAGTACACGGTCAACCCAGATGTGGCGATGGGGGCCTCTCGCTGGTTAACGCTCCATCGATATGGTGATCCTGAGCCATTGCCAGAGCCCGGTATGCGAGGACTGCGCGCCTACATGGAAGAAGTAGCGAGCCGCCCCAGCAGCACGGCCGATTGCTTGAATCAGCTCAAACAAAATGGATATACGGTAGTTGCCACATCACTCCGGCCGGGAGCCGTTTCTCTATATGACCTGCCGATTGATCGGCCGCTGGCCATCTGCTTTGGCACAGAAGAAACCGGTCTGTCTGATGAAGCCCACGACCTAGCAGATGTGTTCATGACAATCCCCATGTACGGCTTTACCCAAAGCTTTAACATCTCTGTCAGCGCCGCCCTTACTTTTCAAAAACTAACCCATGACCTGCGTGAAAGCAGCCTTGCGTGGCAGATTCCGCCCGAACAGCGGCTAGATATTTTAGTTGATTGGCTGCTCAAGTCAGCCACACGGGGGGATGCCCTTGCGAGGCAGTTCTTTCGGGACCGTGATCTACCCATCCCTGAAATTTATTTAGAACCTGAAGAAGAGGAAGATTCCAACGATCGTTAGCGAACCCACTCGCTAAAGTCCCACCAGCTTAGCAGCTCACGCACTTGGGCCGGATGCTTCACCCGCAGTTTGACAAGTATCCGACTGATGTGGGTGCGAGCCGTGCTTGTGGTAATGAACAGTCGGTCTGCAATTTCTGGTGTGCTTAATCCCCAACAAACCAGCGCCGCTACCTCTAACTCCCTGTTTGTTAATTCATTCAACAATACGGCCGATAAATGAGTTGCCTGCTTCTGTTCGAGCCCGCGCTGCAAAAGCTCCACAACCATTTCATCTTCCGCCTTGCCTTCTTGATGTGCTAGATGCCGAATTTTTTCAAGCTGTAGGCGCAATGGGCGGGAATAGTCCATCGTTGTCCTCTCAGGCTCATCATCTGTTGTCTTTGGTTTTAGCGATTCTAGTAATCGAACAATAAATGACATAGACAAAGTAATATCCTACAGCAATAAAGAACAAATGTTCTCCGCAAAATGATTGTAGCCTTCTCAGAGATTTGTGTCGTAAACAAAACGTGAAAGAAAACAATATCTACAAATGCGTAGGCAAATGTCTACGACATTGCTTACCCAATGAAATAGATTTTGGCTGAATCTAAAAAGTATGCGGAAAAATACGCTTTAAATCATTGTGTAACCCTGTGCAGCCCGCTAATTTAGCCAC
>JBCCSO010000357.1:0-5385 GCA_039199965.1 Chloroflexota bacterium
GATGTCAGCTGATCCGGTTTGGTTAACCGTGTGGATCAAGATCTCACGTACACCCAAGAACTGACCAAAGGTGGTTAAGTAAGTGGTTGAACGATCTTCTTCAGGGCGACCGGCCGCTTCAAACTGCTCAATCGCCAAAGCTACTCCCGGTACGTCACCATCGTTCCACGTGGCGTATGGATGCGGTCCGCAGTAGCCGTCCATTAGCACTTGGTTGTCACCCAAGAACGCAGGAACGTCGTTGTGCATTGACCAGTTGATTCCAGAAACAATCACGTTGTCCCACTGACCTAAGGCGTGAACCGTACCAATCACCTGAGCCACAGTAAAGCTCAAGCTCTGGTTGAAGATGACGTTGGCACCACCCAACAGAAGGTTCTGTACCGGGCCAGATGCATCAGCATCTGGTGACAGGGCGATTTCTTCCAGAGGCAGTACGGTTGCGCCCAGTGATTCAACATAAGCCACCGCTTCGTCGGTGGTCGCACCAGCACCAAATGAGTTCGGCCAGCCGATTACACCAATCACGGGTGAATCCCCTGCACCTTCTGGTTTGAGGTCGTCCCAGTTGTTCACAAGGTACTCTGCGTAGCCAGCAAACTGGTCTGAGTAGATGGGGGCAAATCCAACGGTGTAGCCGTTGGCTGGATCATACATGGCTGGCCCGTTTAGACCGGCCGCCAAGTTAACGATCTGCTCTTCTACCACGCGGTCTTTCAGGGCCACCGTTGCACCAGAAGCATAGGTGAAGACCATGAACGGCCGTGGATCAGCCGCTACTGATGATTCAAATGCGGCCACTTCCTTTTCTGTGTCGTAGTTGGTTTCGGTAAAGACCACTTCAACTTCTGCACCACAAATACCGCCATTGGCATTCATCCAGTTGACTGCGTCTTCTGTCGCAAATGCGAAGCCTTGACCCAGCAGAGCTGCCAGTGGACCTTCACGACCGGCCTGCTGATACAGAATGATGCTTTCACCACTCAAGTCAACTTCACACGCCTCTTCAGACATCGCCATCTCACCGTCGCCGCTTTCCATCATCATAGCCTCAGCAGAATCAACCTGCTCAAGCATGCTGGTATTGATTACCGCACCGTAGTCGTCTAAAGCTGCTTCAAGTTCACCCTGCTCAACGAAGAAGTTCGCAACTTCGGTTACAAAGTTTTCAACGGTGCCACCCATCCATGCGTCTGATAATTGCTCATCAGCGGTTGGGAAGACGAAGGTGTCGAGGTTTGACTGCGCGCCATCTATTTCCATACCGGCCGCTTCTGCAATGCGATCAATCATGCTGCCGGGGTCACTGGCAAACTGAGCGTTTGCATCTTCAGTGACCTGCAAGAAGTCAACAATCACGTCTGGATGGTTCTTAGCAAAATCACCGGTTACAGATACAACGTCGAAGACTTTCAAGCCGATCTCTTCTTCCATCTCAGCACCGGTCATGATGATATTGCCCGCTTCTTTCATGCGGGCCAAACCGCCACCCCAGCCACAGGCCATGGCAACGTCACCGCGCTGTAACGCAGCTGCACCATCAGCAGGAGCCAAGTCAACCAGTTCAAGCGCATCTGTGTCTACACCCAAGTATTGAAGCTCTTTCAACATCTTGTAGTGTGCAACCGTACCGATGGGCACTGCCACGGGTTGACCTTCGAGATCAGTGATGTTGTCACGATTCAGGCCAAGATCAGCACGCGCCACACAGTTGTCGTTTTCAGCGTAGCTAACCGCAATACCGACCATTTGCAGATCAAGCCCGGCCGAAACCGCATTGGCAAACGGGACCAGACCCTGTGAATAAGCGATTTGAACATCGCCTGACGCCATGGCGGCTGACATAGCCACACCGGTATCAAAGCTCACCCAGTTCACTTTCATGCCCATCGCATCATCATACAGCTCTTCGATTTGAGCAAACTGATTCGGAGTTGGCCATTCCAAGAAGTAAGCGACAGTGATTTCTTCCGGCCGGTCCATCGCGGCCATGGAATCTGAAGAATCCATGGCTGAAGCGGAATCTACATTCTCAAGGAAGCTGGTGTCAACAAACTGTCCGTAATCACTCTGTGCTGACTCAAGTTCACCCTGTTCAACAAAGAAGTCAGCCACTTCTTTCATAAAGGTCTGAACAGTGCCACCCATCCACGCATCAGAAAGCTGTTCGTCTGCGGTTGGGAAGCTAAACGTATCAAGATTTGACTGCGCACCAGCTATGTCCATACCGGCCGCTTCTGCAATCGTGTCTATCATGCTGCTAGGGTCACTGGCAAACATGCCGTTCGCATCTTCAGTAACCTGCAAGAAAGTGGTGATGATGTCTGGATGGTTGGCCGCAAAGTCACCGGTAACAGAGACAACGTCAAACACTTTTAAACCAATTTCATCTTCCATTTCAGCGCCGGTCATGATGATGTTGCCGGCCTCTTTCATACGGGCCAAGCCGCCACCCCAGCCACACGCCATGGCTACGTCACCACGCTGTAGGGCTGCAGCACCGTCGGCCGGAGCCAGGTCAACCAGCTCAAGCTGGGCTACATCAACGCCTAAATACTCCATTTCTTTAAGCATTTTGTAGTGGGCGACCGTGCCGATGGGAACCGCCACTTGCATACCGTGTAGGTCAGTGACATTGTCACGCGTAATTCCAAGATCAGTACGCGCTACACAATTGTCATTTTCAGCATAGCTGACAGCCACACCAACCATTTGCAGATCAACACCGGCCGAAACCGCATTGGCAAACGGGACTAACCCCTGTGAATAGGCGATCTGAACATCACCTGATGCCATAGCGGCCGACATCGCTACACCCGTGTCAAAACTTACCCAGTTCACTTTCATGCCAAGCGCGTCGTCGTATAGCTCTTGAACTTGGGCAAATTGGTTTGGCGTAGGCCACTCTAAAAAGTAAGCAACGGTAATTTCTTCAAGGCCGTCCATGGCTTCTTCAGCCATTTCTTCCTCTTCCTCCGCCATCTCTTCCTCTTCAGCTTCTTCGGCAGCAGCTTCTTCCTCTACCTCGGCCGGAGCCTCCTCTTCCGCTTCAGGTACTTCCCCCACACCGCCCGTACATGCTGCCAGCATGAGGACAAGCGCAAGTAAAGTTAATCCAAAATATTTTTTGAACATTTTCTTCTCCTTGAATTCTTTCAACTACATGGACCACGCAGAAATCAATCGGATGGTCTAAAACAAAAAAGACCCTAAACTGGCGAATTTACCAGCACTTAGGGTCTTTCTCAGCTATTTGAACTGTCACACTTAGGAATGCAGGACACAGAGTTTGATGAAAACTCATGAGCAGGCTGTGGTGATTAAGCTTGTAACAATCAGAGCTGAACATGAAAATTAGACAACGCTACAGTTGAGAACGTTAACATTTGGTAAATGGTACGGCTGAATTGGTATTCCTGCAAGGGCCAATTTTAGCAGATTATTTAGTACCAATTCTAATAATTTTTGTTAATATCTCTGTATGTCCCAGTCAAAATCCTACTTACGCCTTAGAGGTATCTATCTCGAAAGGAAGTCAAGTGTCCCATTACACCGCCAGCTATACGAGCAATTACGTGGGAAAATTTTAGATGGCACGTTGCCATCCAACACGCCGCTACCAGCCACACGCAAGTTTTCGAAAGAGTTAAAGGTTTCTCGCAATACGGTTTTAAATGCTTACAAGCAGCTTCTGGCTGAAGGGTATTTAGAAGCCAACGCCGGTGGGTATACGCGGGTAACTCATACTCTTCCAGATCACGTTCTTAACATTTATCCAAAGTCTCAAAACAGAAAATCTTTGGATCAAGTGCCTACAACCCTCCGGCCGCTCCAACTGTCTGATTTGGGGGAAAAAATGTCATCGCTACCATATCCATACTGGGATCGCTCTGGCGGCCGGCCGTTTTCCTCATCGCAGCCAAGCGTAGCTACCTTTCCTTTTAAAACGTGGGAAAAGTGCCTGGTTTCTAGCTGGCGCAAAATTAATCCGGCCGAATTGAGCTATCCGCCAGTTTTAGGGTACGGGCCGCTGCGTCAAACCATCGCTGAATACGTGCAGGACTCACGCGGTGTGCGCTGTTCGGCGGAGCAAGTAGTGATTACCAACGGCACGCAGCATGCACTGACTACAATTTTTGGGCTCCTGCTCAATCCGAGCGATCAGGTCTGGGTAGAAAACCCCAGCTACAACGGGGTTAAGATCGCGCTCAACCAAGTGGGCGCTGACATTGTGCCCGTCCCGGTAGACGAACACGGTTTGGTTGTGAGTGAGGGGATTCAGAAAGCTCCCAGCGGCCGGATGGTCTGCATCTCCCCATCCCACCAGTACCCGCTAGGCGTGACGATGGATCTGACCCGAAGACTGGAGCTGTTGGACTGGGCCAAAAACAATGACGCATGGATTATTGAGGATGACTATGACAGTGAGTATCGGTACGCAGGGTATCCGCTAGAGGCGATTCAGGGTTTGGATCAGGCTGGCAGGGTAATTTATATGGGCACGTTCAGCAAGGTCTTGTTTCCGGCACTCAGGCTAGGCTACATGATTTTGCCCCCTTCGCTGGTTGAGCCCTACAGTGCTACCCGCATTTTTACAGATCGGGGGACGCGGTTGCTTGAGCAGGCGACCGTCAATGAGTTTATTAATGAGGGGCATTTGGGTCGCCACATTCGTAAAATGCGCACCTTATATGAAGAGCGGCAAAATATTTTGGTCAACCGCGCCCGCATTTATCTGAAAAATTTAATTGAGATTGAACCCAGTGAAGTGGGGTTACATTTGGTAGGATGGCTGCCGCCGGGGGTTGATGATCGGGCTGTTTCAGACCAGTTGCTGGATGACGGCATTTATGCGCCGCCGCTGAGCTATTTTTCGCTGGAGCCGCTAGAGCAAGGGGGACTAGTTATTGGCTACGCGGCCGTAGATGAACATGAGATTGTGTCGGCCGTGCGGCAGATGGGGAGCAGCCTGCAGAAGATATTGTAAGCTGGGGAATCTTTTTAATGGGCAATAAGCAACAGCCAATGGGCAATGATTAATGAGGTTGCTCATGCCAGCTATTGGCTATATGTGGCGAACGTTGATCCACAGCGACCTTCAAACTTGCAACTTGCACACCCTTTTAATGGGCAATAAACAACAGACAACGGACAATGATCAATGATTTTGCTCATGCCAAATGTTGTTCTCATGTGGCAAACGGTAATTTTCAGCGACCTGCAAACTTGCAACTTGCACACCCTTCTAATGGGCAATAAACAACAGTCAACGGACAATGATCAATGATTTTGCTCATGCCAAATGTTGTTCTCATGTGGCAAACGGTAATTTTCAGCGACCTGCAAACTTGCAACTTGCACACCCTTCTAATGGGCAATAAACAA
>JBCCSO010000358.1:0-5371 GCA_039199965.1 Chloroflexota bacterium
TCTTCCCAAGTTACATCACCTGTTGGCACTTCAACACCTGCTTGTTCAAACAAGGTAGCGTTGATGTATGGGCCAGTCACGGTCAACTGAGTCATCATGCCGTAGATACCGGTAGTATCGCCAGCAGGACGGACCCAATTCAGGAATGGGCCAAAGTTCGTTTCCCAGTAATCGGTATCAACGTATGGGCTAATGTCTAAGTAAAATTCAGAAAGACCACCAAGATTGGTGACGCGAGCAAGGTCAGGACCTTCTCCGGCCGCCAATTGAATAGGCAGATTTTCTAAAATGTTATTGTATGCAACTGTATCAACAACCACTTTGATGTCTGGGTTTTCAGCCTCAAACTGGTCGAGAATTTCGCGAATCACAACATCTTCATTGCCATCTGCATACCAAGTCATGCGCAGCTCTACCGCATCAGACATGGCTTCCTCTTCCATCTCTTCTTCTTCATCCATCTCCTCTTCTTCTGCCATTTCTTCTTCTTCAGAGGTTGTGGTTTCCGGCTCAGGAGCCGGTTCTGGTTCAGTTCCACCGCATGCGGCCAAGGCGGTTAAGGCCAACATCAACGAGAACAGAATCAACATTCTTTTCAGCGATTTCATCGGTTCTTCTCCTTAAAAAATTTACAAGATCTAACTGTTTGCTGAAAGGCGCTGCAAATGCAGCTGTGGGCAGTTTGGTAGGCGAAAAATCTATTCAGATCTGCCATCTTTGCACCACACTAGTCTCAATTTTGTTGCACATGATAGTCTATAGCCAGATTACTCATTTTTAGAGTACCGCTTGAGCGCAACATGTGAAGTGAGATTGGGTATTTTATGGACAGCTTTGACTACCGTCAATTTGAACAAGTCAAGTTCCCATAATTTGGATAGTTTGTTGAATTAGATGAAAGTCGTTTTTGACTTCTTTGGTAGTTTTATTGACTCAGAATGTCATGAGTCGTTTTTGTGTAGGCGCAGACTGAACTAGCCTAGCTGATTCTTTGATTCAGATTGCTACTTCGTTCATATAACTGGCGTTTATTTGACTAAAAAGCGTATGATGGCCTTGATCGATGACTATATGAAGTTTGCATATTATCAAATTCCCTCTATCCGTTGACTCTTACCCGACTAGGACCGTTAGGTACCACTGTCCTGTTTGATTTGGTACTCATAAGCAAGCCGATCAGCACGTTCACGAATTTCTCCCGGCGCCACGCCAGTTTGCTTTTTGATACGCCGCGTGAAGTGGGCCTGGCTCTTAAATCCACACTGATGGGCGATGTGCCCAACTGACAATCCGGTATTTTGCAGCAGCTCGATCCCCCGCTGCGTCCGCACCATCCACACATATGCCATTGGTGTAAGATCCAGCTTGGCTCTGAATAACCGAGTTAGCTGAGATGGACTGATGGCCGCCCCTAATGCAATGTCTTGAACGGTTAGCGGGTCAAACAAGTGGTTGTGGATGTATTCTTGGGCCAAATTTACGGCCAGCACGGCCGGGGGGGCTTGTTTGCCCCTCTGAATCTGCTCAGCATCTGCAACATAAGCCCAGAACAGAAAAAGGGCCATTGCTTGGGCTTGCTCTGTATGGCGCAGGTGATCCCCGCCTGTTAAACGCAGTACTTCCAGAGTACGCGAATGGAATCGTTCAGACAGATTAATCGGCCGGGGGAGTTCCACAAAACGATCATACATCTGCTGCGTTAGCCCATTTAGCTGAAAACGCACCCACGTATGCTCTGTATCACCCGATCGTGCACACTCATAAAACTCACGCGTATTGGGGTGCGACAAGAAAGCGGTGTGAGGACCGACACTGTAGGTTTGCCCATCAACAACAAATTTAATGTGACCTTTGAGCACTGTAATCAAAGACCAATACTTCATTTGGCGCGGACCAAACGTGCCGCCCGGCGGATAATGCGCCCGACCGATGCTCAGATGTGAAACAGACAGCGAAGCAGTTTCAGCAAAAATAGTTGGTTTTTGCGGGGGTATGTTGCGTTTTTGAGTCAAGAGACAACCTTTAAAATTGATCTTATAAACCATTATGGAGTAATTCAAAAAGAATGTGAAGCCCCATATTCAAAAAGATTATTTAAGACAAACAAAACAGTAGTCTGACATTTTGAGTCAAACCCACATTCAATAGTTTTTGCGCCCCACTACACTTTTAAACCACGCTATACCTTATGAGGTTGCATCAACTCTATCCGATTCCCGTACGGATCATAAACATAAAACCGATCATAGCCGGGTATTGGAGTCGCATTCCTAATATCTACTCCCTGCTCCAACAAATGCGCTCTAACAATATCAAGATCAGCCGTTTCAAAGGCTGGATGCCGCTTCGTTAGCCAGCGATCTACGCCATCCTCAACCCCAATATGTAGCGGCAAATTGCCAGTTTCCAACCAAAATCCACCATTTGGTTTTAGGCTGTCAGGCTTCTCAATTTCCGCAAACCCCAAAATATCGCAGTAAAAAATCTTGGCTTTGGCTTCCTGACCAACAGGAACTGTCATGGATATATGGTTAAATTTGAGACCAAACATATGCACGATTATACTCTGCCCATGTCTGATTCAGTTGAAGTTTCTAAATACAAAGGCGGCTGTATGTGCGGCCGCACCCGTTTCATTATTTTTGATCAGCATGGCCTCGCTACTTATTGCCACTGTGATGATTGCCGTACATCAACCGGGGCGGCCGTTTCCGCTTTTGTGGGTTTTGAAACTACTCACTTAGTATGGCAAGGAGAGCCGCTCAAACAGTATCGTTCAAGCCCTACTGTAGCCCGCGGTTTCTGCCCGGAATGTGGCACCTCCCTCACGTATGCAGATGAACAGCTACCAAACAGCATATGCTTTTACGTGAGTGTCTTTGACGATCCCGACAGCTTGCCCATGATCAACCACGGCTATGTTGAGCGCAAACTCATGTGGCTAAAAATCGACGACAACCTGCCTCATAACACAGGAACGGCCGCCCCTAGAGATTAATCCAGCCCCTATCTTATTGCTTGTGCGTAGGTTCACGTATGGCTACCTGACCCAAAATTGATATGATGTTGCCGTGCACTCCCTACCCAACCTCTTAGATTGACAACCAACATACCAAAAATCAGCCTGCAGGTATATCACTTTGCATGAAATTTTTTATTAAACGCGCAATCTGAGAGATAATGAGACGTTAAGCAGCAGCTTAGTCTAGCTGTAGCTTAACTGGGAAAAAGTGACTGTACGAGTAGTGTTCAAATATTGTTGAAATTGCGGAGCATACGTTTACAGCCACAAAAAATAACTTTAACGCACGGTGGTCTTCTCTTTCTTAATGAGCGAATTCAAACAAGGAGAAGGCTATCGTCAAACCAATGATGAAGGAGATTTCTTGTCATGAGTGATCAAGAACAGAATGAGGAACAAGACGGCGGAGCCTTCTGGGCAGAAGGCTCGCGCTTGATCAATATAGGGATGGGCATTGCAGCCCTTTTAATTGCGCTGGTTTATTCACGCAGCTGCTTTACCGCGCCTGCGGCCGAAATAGCTGCTGGTGCAGGTGGTGTGGCAGCCGTTGTACCGGCCGCCCCATCAATCGCTGGAACCAGTGTAGATGGCTCATCGGTTGAGCTATTTGGCAATGGCGACGTGGGGCAAACGGTTGAAGTGTATGCCAACGGAAGCAGTATCGGCCAAGCAGAGGTGAGATCCGACGGAACTTGGCGTTTGGTAACCGCTGATCTGCCAGAAGCGGACTATGAAGCAGTTGCATCTAATGTCGGACGGGCATTTGATCAGTCAGAGCGAGTGTCTTTTACAATTGGTGAGCCCCTGCCAGCGATTGAACTAATGAAGCCTGAATTTGCAAGCTGGCTAGCAGGTTCAACGTTAACCGCCGGCCGCGATTTGGTTATTACCGGCACAGGCACCCCGAGTGCCCGGCACATCTTGTTCGTAAACGGCGAAGAAATTGGATCTACCATTGCCCAAGAAAACGGTAGCTTTGTTTTTGTTTTACCTGAAGCCGCAGCCGGAGAATACGACATCCAAGTTGTTGCGTTAGGCGACGGGGATGATCAGCTCGCATCAGATGATTTGAGCGTTATGATTGTTGACCCTACTCCCGCAGTTCAAGCAGCCCCCGCTGATGAAGATGCGGGTGTGGCAGAAGAAGGAACAGCCGACGCAGAGCCAGTGTTTGAAGTGGCTATCACAGAAATTAACAGTGGTGAAAATAGCGATACTCCAGTTACCATTTCAGGCACAGCTACTCCCGGAAGTAACGTTGTGCTGCTAATAGACGGCGTGTCTATTAATCTTGGACCAACAGACGAAGATGGTAACTGGTCATTCACCGGTATCTTGCCATCTGGGCAGTACAATATCGAAGCACAAACCTTTGCAGAGAATAATGTTACTGGATCACCGGCTGCGTTCGCCAATGATGAGCTCGACTTAGCGGCCGCTCGTGAGACCACAACTACACATACCGGCCGAACTGGTCTTTTTAGAGTTTTATTCGGTGCACCTGCGGGTGATGCAGCTGCTGTTGATGCGGACACAGACAATAGCAATGATGCAGACGCAGACGGAGATGGCGCGGTAGATGGATCGCTAGCTGGAGCACCAGCGGTTGAACTGATTGTTGATGCATCATGGTCAATGACCTTACCGCTAGACAGCAACGAAGAGGAAGACCGACTCACACCCGAAAACCCTGACAGCCGGATCGCCATTGCGCAAGCAGCGATGGTTAACTTGATCGAAAACACACTCCCAGAAGGGGCACCTGTCGCAGTGCGCGCATTTGGCAACATCGAAGGAAATTTAGCCTGCCGCACCGACCTAATGGCTTCTCTTCAGCCGCTGGACCGAGAAAGCCTAGCGGCCGTGGTCAACAGCATCGACCCACAATTCAACGCCAACACCGCAATTGCGGCATCGCTACAGCAGGTCAGCAATGATCTAGCTGAGACCAATCGTGAAAAGATTGTGGTATTGCTCACAGATGGTCAAGAGACATGCGGTGGTGATCCAGCAGCCGTAATTGAGCAATTGGTGGCCGACGGGGTTCAGATTTCTGTTAACGTAATCGGCTTTGCCATTTTAGATGACGAGCTGAAAAATCAGTTTGCAGAATGGGCCGAAATCGGCAACGGAGAGTTCTTCGACGCATCTGATGCGGAGCTTCTAGGGGATGCGTTGGAACGCTCAATGACAGTAGGATATCGCGTGGAAGATGCAGAAGGCAGTCAAGTTTCTCGAGGTGTAGTTGGTGGGCGTCTAATCGACTTGGAATCTGGCGTCTACAACATCTTAAACAGCGCGGGTGATATCGTTTATGAAAACGTGGTGATTACACCCAGCAGCGTTACA
>JBCCSO010000359.1:0-5359 GCA_039199965.1 Chloroflexota bacterium
GCCTGCCCGGTCGAGCCCGATGTATACAGAACGTATAGAGGGTTAAGCGCATTCCCGGTTGATGGGATATTTTTCGCAGAAAATTCTGCCAAATCAGTGTTCATGTTAGCGAAGTTAATTACTTTTTTGTCGCTGTTTTTTAGCCAGTCTTGCGCACGGTCTACAAGTACAACTTTAGGGTCAGCATCCTCAAGCATAAAGAGTAGCCGTGAGTCAGGATATTCTGGGTCTAGGGGTAGCCAAGCTGCTCCGGCCTTCAAAATAGCAAGCATCGCTACAACCATCTGCACAGATCGATCACAAGAAATGCCAACAGTATCCTTGTTTTGGACACCTTGGCTTTGCAGATAATGGGCTAATTGATTCGCCTGAGCATTTAGCTCTTTCCACGTCAGCTCAATTCCACTTTCTGGATCAGAAACCGCAATCTTGTCACCAGTACGCCTAACCTGAAGCTCAAATAGCTCGTGAACCAGCGCTTCGTCTGGATATGGAAAACTCGTCTGATTCCATTCATGAATGATCTGATTCCTCTCATCTGGATGCATCAGAGGAAGTTCGAAAATTTTTGAGCTAGGTGCCCGGACAATACCATTTAGCAGAGTAACGTAGTGGCTTACCATGTGGCGAACAGAGAATACATCAAACAAATGGGCATTGTATTCAACCTGACCAACAAGCTGCCCATCTTCTTCCCAAATCTCAAAAAATAGATCTAAGCGGGAATTCTCCATTGCAAAATGGTTTAGAAAACGGGTTTCTAGATTTTGAATTTCCGGCCAGCTTACTTGGTTGTTTTGCAACACAAACATCACTTGGTAAATTGGATTCCATGCAGGGCTGCGCTCTGGTTGAAGCCTGTCTACAACCAGCTCAAACGGAATTTCCTGATGATCAAATCCCTCCAGTGCAATCTGGCGAATGCGTTTCAAGTACTCGAGAAAAACCAAGTCATAATCAATTTTGCTCCGTAGAGCAATGGTATTGGCAAAGAAGCCCACAACATCCTCAAAGTCTTCATAAGGCCTATTAGCTACTGGTGTGCCAACTACCACATCATCCTGTCGACTGTATCGGTGCAGTAAAATATAAAAGGCGGCCAAAAGCACCATAAAAGGTGTCAAATGCTCTCTCTTGGCGAGTTGAGAAATGCCAGAAGATATTTCTTTGTTGATACGGAAGTTGAGAACGCCTCCAGAGGCATCTAACTCAACCGGCCGAGGCCGATCAATTGGCAAATTGATCAATTCAGGTGCACTTTTCAAATGGTGTTCCCAATAACTTAAATCATATGTTTTTTCTTTTTGCCACGCCGAGTAATCAACAAACTGCAGCTTGAGGGGAGGCAAACCGGGCATAAAACCAGACAAGAAGGCATCATACGCCTCCCCCAATTCTTTCATCATGATCCCCAAAGACCAACCATCCGCAATGATGTGATGTAAATTGAATACAAGATGGCTGCGCTGAGGCCCAAGCTTAAACAAAACGGATCTAAAAAGAGGAGCTTGACCCAAATCAAATGGATCATGGAGGAAGCCCCGCATTAGCTTTCCCCACTCTAGCTCCCGATCGCCGACCTTTAGGTGCGACAGATCAACCTCTTGAAATGGTACGTCTAGGTCTTCATGAATGACCGGATGGGGCAGATTATTACTTTCTTGAAACGCAGTGCGCAGACTCTCATGTCGATTCATCAGCCAGCGAATGGCCTCAAGTATGATTTCAGACCGAATCAGGCCAGTAAACTCGATCCCAATTGGAATGTGATAGGTAGCGGCACCCGGATTGAGTTTTTCGAGAAACCAAATACCTTCTTGAGAATAAGATACTGGAAGAAGCTGACCCACCTCTCTGCCAGCCGGTTGTATGCTATCAGCGCCACCTCTTTGAATATCAGGCTCTTGAAAGTGTTGAATAAGCTCCTCTTTCCAAGACCTAAGCTGCTCGCGCAATTCGGGCGTGATGATTCCTTTGGGTGCGCTGATATGCAAATTCCCATCTTGCACGTTTATATTGATGTTTAAAACTTCTACTTGTGTTAGTAAACTTTGGAAGCTTTTATCAAGTGAACGCATAAAAATTTTGCCAAAAACACCTTTGCATAGACCCGATTCGTGTGGTGATTCCTACTCATTAAAATGCGCCATGCTGGTGGCGCATTTGAAAATATACCATAACTCACAACACCCTTAAATGATGGTGCGCAAAGATTGACGACTAAATAATGAACTCCTCTACATCATCATCTTTTTTATCTTCCAGTGTTGCTTCGGCCGGATGATATCCATTTTGTCCATTTCCTATGTTTGCCGCCAAGTGAATCTGCTCAGCCAAACGCGCAACTGTTGCCCCTTCGAAGAAAGTCAACAAAGATAGGCTCTGGCCAAACTGCTTTTTGATTCGTGAAATGACCCTTGTTGCCAACAGCGAATGACCACCTAATTCGAAAAAGTCATCGTGAATCCCAATGGCTTCTTTGTCAATTTTCAAAACATCAGCCCACATAGTAACTATGAGCTCTTCTGTCTGGTTACTAGGCTGTGCCATTTCAGTTGATACAGCATCTCGGTCTGCAGTAGGTTCCGGAAACCTTAATCTGTCAACCTTTCCGTTGGGTGTTAGCGGGAAAGATCCTAGAACCATGAAGTTAGATGGAATCATGTAATATGGCAGGTGCTGGCGAAGATTTTCTCGTATTTGATTAAAGTCAATGTCGCCTGCAGCTGTAACGTAGCCCACCAGACGTCTGTCATCAGGCTCATCTTCACGTAGCACAACTACTGCATCACTGATGCCCGCCTGCTTGATTAAAGCGAACTCGATTTCGCCCAGCTCAATTCGAAAACCTCGAAGTTTAATCTGATTGTCTGATCGTCCTATGCAAACAATAGAACCATCATCATTAAATTTTGCGATGTCGCCAGTGTTGTACAATTTTCCTTCACCGAAAGGATTATCTACAAACGCTTTTGCTGTGAGTTCGGGCCGCTTGTGATATCCGTATGAAACCCCAGCACCCCCAATATATAGATCGCCTTCTACCCCGATAGGAACAGGTCTCATCTGCTGATTCAAAATGTAGACCTGAGTATTGGCAATTGGTTTTCCAATGGTGATGGGCTGGCCATTATTTTCTATGTTTGCAATTGTTGACCAGATTGTCGTTTCTGTCGGGCCATACATGTTCCACAGCTCCCCACCTTTTTCCAACAGTCTGTCTGCAAGTTGGCGGGACATTGGCTCGCCACCGCACAGCATTTTTAACCTTGGCCGTCCAGACCAGCCTGCATCTAGCAGCAGCTTCCAAGTAGCTGGCGTTGCCTGCATGATGCTTGCTTCCACTTCATCCAGCATCTCTGCGAGCTTTGTACCGTCTGTGGCAATTTCCGGGCGAGCAATAGCCAGTCTTGCTCCAGAAATCAGAGGCAAATAAAGTTCCAAAGCCGCAATATCAAACGACAGCGTAGTGACATTCACCATCACATCACCAGTCATCACACCCGGCTCTGTCTGCATGGAAAAGAGGAAATTGGTTAACGCTTTGTGCGGGACCAGCACCCCCTTTGGCTGCCCAGAAGACCCAGAAGTATAAATCATATATGCTGCATCATTGGGTCGAGCGAAATTTGGAACTGGCGCATTTGATTCCCGAACGATGCTGGGCTCTTCTTCATCCAGCACGATCAATCTCACCATGTTAGGGATTATTGTTGTGAATTCTGATTTGGTCACCAGTAGCGGCATACCTGAATCTTCCATCATGTAACGCAGACGATCGGCCGGGTAATCTGGGTCAAGCGGTACGTATGCTGCACCCGCTCGCATAATGGCTAAGGCTGAAATAACCATGTCGATTGACCGCTCCATGCACAATCCTACGAGCATTCCTTGAGATACTCCGACTGTCTGAAAATAGCGCGAAAGCATGTTTACGCGCTGATCAACATCCCGATAAGAGTATGTTGATCCACGATCAATGATGGCTGGTTTAAACGGAGACTGAGCCGCCTGCCTGCTAATGATGTCGAGCAGTGTATGATCGGTAGGGAATGATCTTTCAGTCTGATTCCAACCGATCATCACTGGGTCTAAGCCCATGTCTGGGTAGAACTCCACATCACCCATCGTGACAGTTGGTCCTGCAAGTATATGGCTCAACATAACGGTAAAGTTTTCTAGCCAAGCCTGAATTGTTTCCCGTTTAAATAAATCAGTATTGTAGTCAAAATCAGCTTTGAGCGTACCACCATCCTCATACAAGTTCAGGAATAGGTCCCAGTTGGTTGCCTGTTTAGGAATTTCCCGAATGACTTGGGTCAATCCAACGAAATCGTCTTCAGGAACTTTTTTGTCAAGGTTAAAAACAACTTCAACCAAAGGTGAGCGGGATGGATTTCTTGGAATACTTAGATTCTGGAGCAGTTTACCAAAAGTGAACGGCTGATGATCTTGCGCATCGAGGAAGGAGTCTTTGACTTGCCCAATAAAATCGGTGAAGGTCATTTGGTCGTCCGGCCGTGAACGAATCGGCAGAATGCTGACCGCATGACCTACTAGATTATCAAGTCCAGCTAGTGGCTGTCCGGCCGTATGGATCCCAACTACAAGATCATTATGACCAGAAAGCTTATAAAGCATCGCTTTAAATGCGGCCAACATCACTACAAACGTACTCGTCTTACTGCTCTTAGCAAGCTCCCGAACCTGATTGACCAGTTCACCCTTCATTTCGTAATGAACCGATGACCCCCCGTATGACCGTATAACGGGCCGCGAGAAGTCTGTAGGCAACTCCAATTCGGCCGGTAAATCTGAGAACTGATTGATCCAGTATTTCAGGATTTCTTCACCCTCATCACTGGCAATAGAATCTTGTTCCCATGAAACGTACTCACGGAATGAATCTGTAGCTGGCAGTTCAACCGATTCGCCCGCAAGCAGCGCGTTGTAAGCAGACCGTATTTCACTGATCACCACAACGGCCGACCAGCCATCGTACACAATGTGATCTGCCACCCACAGCAAAACGTGGCTGTTAGGAGCAAATTTCACAATTGACGTCCGCAACAGAGGGCCATTTTGCAGATCAAACGGAGTTACCATCAGGCTGTCAATTTTGGCCCCAAACTCAACTTTTGATTCTTCAGTTGGACGATCTGCAAAGTCGAGCAGATCAACGGCAACCGGCCGCTCCGGGTCAACGCGCTGCGCGTCGCCATCTTCTCCAAAGCGCAGGTGCAGCGCACTGTGACGCTTGGCAACCATCTGGATCGCTTCCTGAAGCGCATCCACGTTTAGCTCACCGCTTAAGCGAATGCTAAACCCCTCGTTGTAAGATGTAGCGGCTTTTTGGCTA
>JBCCSO010000360.1:0-5347 GCA_039199965.1 Chloroflexota bacterium
GCCGTTTGGATTGGTGGGATGGCGCTATCCGGGTTACACTGGCGTTTGGCTAGGCTCTAAGTCAGACCCCAGAAAAGTGGCCGCTATCGGTATTCATGTCAGCCGTGGGATCAGTAGCCACGGTTTTGCACTAAACGTTGATCCTAATATGACTCACTTTGAGCACATTATTCCCTGCGGTATTCAAGAACATGGCGTGACCAGCCTCAGCCAAGAACTTAATCGATCTATACCCCTAGAATCACTTCTCTCTCCCGTTCAACTTGCTTTTGAGCAAGTCTTTAAAGATCAAATCTACACACCAGCAGCAAAAGCTGTTTGAGGTTGTTCTTAAGATATGTCACAAATTTCAATCGACTCAATCGAAATTGTAGAAGAAAAGCCGAGATTAAAACGGCCGCCTTGGATCAAGGTTAAACCGCCACGTGGAGAAAACTATAGCTTTTTGAAAAACCTAATGCGCACGCAGTCCCTGCATACGGTTTGTGAAGAAGCTCGCTGCCCTAACATCGGCGAATGTTGGGGGTCAGGGACCGCCACCTTCCTGATTATGGGTGATATTTGCACCCGCAGCTGTGCTTTTTGTGATATTAAAACCGGCCGGCCGCTTGCCATGGACTGGGAGGAACCCAAGCGCTTAGCAGAAGCAGTTGCTTCTATGAATCTCAATCATGTGGTGATCACGTCAGTTAATCGAGATGAGCGCAGAGATGGTGGAGCACCGATCTTTGCCATGTGCATTGACGAAATTCGCAAAGTCCAACCCGGCTGCTCAATTGAAGTGCTCATCCCTGATTTTAAGGGACGAATTGAGGCCCTTAAAATTGTGACTGACGCGCGGCCGGAGATTCTGAATCATAATGTTGAGACGGTGCCCAGCCTGTTCAAAAAGGTCCAGCCTCAAGACAAGTATCAGTGGGCGATGGAGACGCTCGAAAATTCAAAGAAACTTGATCCAGAAGTGCTCACAAAATCTGGCATCATGCTGGGACTGGGTGAAAGCTGGGATGAGCTGCTGCAGGTCATGCAGGATCTAGCTGATCGCAGCGTGGACATTCTGACCCTGGGTCAATATTTACAGCCAAACAGCCAACTGCACCTGCCGGTAGAGCGTTATTACACGCTTGAAGAGTTTGAAGAGCTGAAAGTTATAGGCATGGAGATGGGATTTCAGTGGATTGAGAGCGGTCCGCTGGTGCGCTCCAGCTATCATGCGGATCGTCAGGTGCGCGCGCTTTCTCCATTTTATCAAGGCAAATAATTGGCATCTAAAACCAGAAAAAAGGCGATTTTGGAACTCAAAATCGCCTTTTTGCTTTAAATTTGCTGTCTTCGTTTACTCCATGATCTCATGCACTTGAATCAAGTTGGTGTGTCCTGTTTTTCCAAACGGAACGCCACCCGTGATGACAAGCAGATCTCCTGTCTCAAGCTCAACGTGTGTATCACCCCGCTTGATGACATCAATTGATTCCATGATCATTTCGTCTGTGCTTTCGATTTGCCCCATCCGTACGCACTCAACTCCCCAAAGCAGAGCAAGCTGGCGGCGCGTTTGGGACAGCGGTGTAACCGCATAAACAGGTGAAATCGGCCGATGACGCGAAATTTGCCGCGCCGTGTAGCCAGACATCGTTGAGGTTACGATCATCTGAGCCCCAATTTGCTCCGCCAAGTTACAGGCAGATGTGCTGATAGCGTCAGAGATATTGCCCAGCTTGGCTATCGCTTTCCGCTTTTGCCGCCAAGACTTGTACGGGAACTCCTTCTCTGTATTGCGCGCAATGTTAGCCATCGTTTGAATGGCTAAGGCCGGGTGTCGGCCGACGGCCGTTTCGTTTGAAAGCATGATTGCATCTGTTCCGTCAAGGATGGCATTGGCAATATCACTGGCTTCTGCACGCGTCGGCCTAGGACTGATCTCCATCGAAGCCAGCATTTGAGTTGCTGTAATCACCGGAATCCCATATCGATTTGCCACAGAAATGATTTCTTTTTGAAGCATAGGCAGCCGCTCGGTCGGCATATCAAGCCCTAAGTCACCTCGGGCGACCATCATCCCATCTACAACCGTGGCAATCGATTTTAGATTTTCCATTGCTTCAAATTTTTCAATTTTGGCCACAATAGGAATCTTTTTACCATGCTCTGCCATCAAACCACGCAGTTCATGAATATCATCAGCCGTGCGCACAAATGATAGAGCGACAAAATCTAGCTCAAACTGACAAATGAACGCTAGGTCGTTTTTATCTTTTTGGGTAATGCTGGGAATCGAATGGGTTGTGCCGGGCGTATTGATCCCTTTGCGCTGTTTGAGCTCACCCTCATAAACGGAAAAGCATTTGAGAACTGTGCCATCGTTAGAGATCACTTCCAGATCCATTTCTCCGTCCCCAATGATCATTTTTGAACCGGGAGCAAGGGCTTCGAATAGCTCTTTATGCGGTAGCTCATAGGTGCCTTCAACCTTACCATCTAGTGAAAAGCTCACCTCTTCCCTTGCGTTAAGCTGAATGGTATCGAAGTTGCCCAAGCGAATTTTTGGTCCCTGCAGGTCTCCTAGTAAAGCTAAAACCGCTTTTTCCTCACTTGCGACACGGCGTAAGGCTGAAATGGTTTCCATATGATCTTCTTGAGACCCATGTGAAAAGTTGATACGGGCTACGTTCATGCCAGACTGTATCATTTTACGAATGGTTTCAGGATCACGCGATGCAGGTCCGATCGTTGCAACGATTTTGGTTCTTTTGTTGGTGTAATTCACTACCCTATTCCTGTATTGTGGACGATTCCCAAGTGGGAAAATGTAAGATTAAATGTAGGCGAACAAATGCCTTTGGGGCTAGAAATGTTCTTTTCTGAAGGGGAAGTTGGGTTTTGGGCCCGCGCCAAAATTGTAACACGGCCTCACTATAGCTAACACTGATGCAGGATGGAGGTTTCGTGAAAAGGTGATTTTGCTGGCGAATAAATTAGATCGCTTTACTCAGCTGGCATCAAGATGACTTCAATTTTGTCATCTGGGGTGCGCAGGGCATTGACTGCAATTTTTGAATTAGGGCCAAACGTAGCTGCAAGCCAAGCATGAGCCGGTTCACCTAGCACTATTCGTGCCTGATCATCTGGCTGTAAACGCCATACTGACCCAGATTCATCTGACTTTCCTGCAAAGCTAATAGTAATCGGCCGGGTTTCCATCCGCTTTCCATCTGCGAAAAATGGCCAGTGGCCCGGGGTTAAGTTGACGAATCCTTTTCGAATATGCAGGCTCTTTAATTCTGCAACATAAGAGAACGTCTGTGGGACAGGTGGCTCTACAACTGTTTTAACTGGTTTGCGTCCTCGGGTTGATCCATTGGCCCGACGAGTTGTAGTTTTGCTGGTCTTCTTCTTTTCAACTTGGCTATTACGGGCGAACAAAGCAACAACATCCAAGACCTTCTCCACTTCAACCGCCATAAACTTGACCAAATCACGCCCCATTCCGGCCGCAGCGTCAGCTGACATTCTGCGCGTTACATGAACTGGAATAATCCATTTTTCTTCCGTATTCAGAAATGCAGCGCGGCTCGTTGCTTCTTTGCACGTTTTTAAGTCAAGGGCACTGACCGTGTTTTTAAATAGGTCACCGTAGTAGCTGTGGCGCTCAGCGTCTTCTTCCTTCAGGCGCTGCTCAATTTGCAAGTGCCAGCCGTTGCCTAATTTGGACAGCATGTCGTACCAAATTTGGGGTGACTTTTCGGCCGCTCTTAGCCCGCGATTAAGTGCGGCTGGGTCTGTAATAGACACGCGCATTTCAAACGCCGTCGGCCGGGCAACGAAGGCCACATAGGGGCCTACTTCAGGTTCACGATTGGTTGCTAGCCAAGCTACGCGCGCATCTTCGTTTAACCCATAAAAGGGCAAGCGGAACTGAGCTTCCGAGCGGAGCAGTTTATGTAGTTCGTTAATAAAAAGATTGAGTTGAGATAGTGCAAATTTGATTGCGGCTTCCTCACCTGCCCAACCAAAGGCGGTGAAGACTGGCATAGGGAGCCCGTTAAATTGTTCTTCAGACATAAAAATAAGCTTTACCGTTAACGGCTAAAATTTGTTGCCTGTCAGACACAGACAACAAGACAGAACTTGATTTAGGCTACATACTTACTTAGCGTTGATGAAGGCCGTCACGGCACATTAGACGGCAAACTAGATCGAGTGTAGCAGCCCATCGATTTAAAATTTGTGTAATTGTTGATGATCAAATGTTTCTGACCACTCCACCCGAAAAGGCAAAAACATTTGGAGTAATTTATATCCTGAGCGGCATCAAACCTGTGGAGGACTGTGGTTGCAAAAACTCTTTGGTGCTTTCAGATTATTTAGCCAGTCACTTGGTGTAGATCTCTGGAGGATGTCGGTATTTTGACCGACCTACCCCCCTTTGTCAAGAGATGACAACGATTAAAAACAATATGTTTTCAAACTTGTTTTCACCTACTCTAAAACAAACTTGCACAAGCATCAATAAGAAAGACTGTTTATAAAAAGTGGGATGGATGGTTTGCTCAGAACCACCTCGGAAGCTATAACCCAATCGCATTATTTGGTGCAAAGCTTACAAATCATCTGTTGTAGGAAAAAAGGTTATCGGTATGGATTGGTTGGTTAAAGGTATCAAATGGATCGTCATTTTGGCATTCCCATTTCTGTTAGGTTTTGGCACTGTTCGGGCCATTATCGCTTCAAATTATCCGGCATTCGAATACCCACGTATCACGTCAGACTTATATGGGTGGTCTGATGAAGTTCGCCTAGAGCTGGCTGAGGCGACCTTAGACTACATTCAGCGGCCGGAACCGGCTGAAGAGGTTATCTTTTTGCTTGAAGATTTGCGCCTACCAGAAGATCCTAGCGCACCCCTGTACAACGAGCGCGAGATTGGACACATGCTAGATGTGAAGAATCTTTTTGATGCCATCGGCCGCATACTCTGGGCACTGATCGTCATCGTTCCTTTAGGGCTTGTGGCTCTTTACTTTTTGGATACCAGCCAACTGTATGACACTGTTAGACTGGGCGGGTGGTCAACGATCATCGTCCTAGCGGGCATCGCTATCTTTATCCTAGTGGGCTGGTCTCTTTTCTTCACCACATTTCACGAACTGCTCTTCCCTCCCGGTACATGGACCTTTTACTTAACAGACTCACTTATCCGCCTGTTTCCAGAGAAATTCTGGTTTGATGTGGGGGTAATCATCAGCGTTGGTACACTGCTTTAAGGCATTATTGTCATGCTTATCGGTCGATCCCTAGTCAAAAATAATCAGCGAGAGCTGGCCACCCACTAACTACTATCAACCAC
>JBCCSO010000361.1:0-5319 GCA_039199965.1 Chloroflexota bacterium
AAAATACGATGCACTACTGTCTCCTTACGAACGGGGGATGAAAACGGCTGATGTTCAGCGCGTATTTGATTCAGTGAAAGCAGCAACGGTCCCACTGATTGAAGCTATTTCCGAGAAACAACATCTTGTTGATGACAGCCTTCTGCATCAGGAATATTCTGTTGAATTACAAAAGCAGGCAGTCCCTTTCTTTGCGACTGCGGTAGGTTATGATTTTGATCGTGGCGGTGAAATCGGTACGGCCGCACACCCCTTTGCGACCAGCACCAGTCGATTTGATGCCCGCATAACAACCCGTTGGTATCCAAATTTTATCAGTCCAGCTCTTTTCGGCACAATGCACGAAAGCGGCCATGCGATGTATGAGCAGGGCACGGGAGATGACCTTGAACGAACCCCTCTTGCTCGTGGTACGTCTATGGGGATTCATGAATCACAGTCGCGCATGATGGAAAACCTTGTGGGCCGCAGCCGGTCGTTTTGGCAAGCCCACTTCAGCAAACTAAAAGAGCTGTTTCCAGACCAGCTGGGAAGCGCTTCGGCCGAAGATTTTTACCGGTCCATCAATAAAGTTAGTCCATCATTTATTCGGGTAGAGGCAGACGAACTCACCTACAACATGCACATCATGCTCCGCTTTGAGCTAGAGCAAGCGATGGTCAACGGAAAATTGTCAGCCGATCAGGTGCCGGATGCTTGGAATAGCAAGATGGAAGAGCTGCTAGGCATCGTGCCTCCAAATGATGCTCAGGGTTGTTTACAAGACATCCATTGGACAGGCACCAGCTTTGGCTATTTCCCGACCTACGCACTGGGCAACTTCTACTCAGTCCAATTACTAGATGCGGCCGTAGAGCAAGATCCGCAAATTCAAACTGATCTAGATGCTGGCGACACACAATCGCTCAAAAAGTGGCTGGGAGAAAACATTCACCAGCACGGCAAAAAATTTGATCCACCAGAATTGGTCACCAAAGCGACCGGTCGGCCGTTAGATCACCAACCGTTTGTGGCGTATGTCAGCAAGAAATTTGGGGAACTTTACCAGTTGTAGTCATATCAGCAGATATGTATGATTTAAGCATGGCACCCATTGCGTATTTTTAAGCGCTTTACATACCGTGTGACACCCACCCTATGGACGTTGTTGCCCTCATTCAGGAAAATATTGAGTCCCAAGAGCCAATCCTTGATTTAGGTGGAATGGGTCTTACCATAATTCCGCCTGAAATCGGGCAGGCGACACACATCACGCGCCTCAGTGTCCGACGTAATCAGCTGATGACGCTCCCGGCCGAAATTGGACAGCTCACCCAACTTCAAGTACTCAGCGCAGCGGACAATGCCCTTGAATGGCTTCCTGCTGAAATTGGACAGCTCACCCAGCTCAAACAGGTCAATCTAAAAAACAACAGGTTGTTCGAACTGCCGGTTGAAATGTTAGATCTTGATCAATTGGAGCTGCTGCGCTTAGATGGAAACAAGCTGGAATTACCAGATGACATCGTGCGTAAGTGGGACCGCCCGGCCGACATTTTAGATTACTACCAAAAATATTGTGTTCCAGAGCCTGAGCCCGAGGTGCTTTCAGTTGAAAGAAAGTTAGCCATCCACTTTGGCGAAAATGACCTGATCCGCCTTGCCGAAATGCTCTGTGTACCGGCTGAAGAGGTAGATGCGCCCACTCACGAAAAACGTGCAGAGCAAATTGTGACCTATCATACTCAGCACGGACTGGGAGAAGAGTTGACCGACCTGCTTGAGATTTATCGGCCGGGTCTTTTTTAAATCAAAAACGCCCCACAACTCATCAGGTAAGCGCAATTGACAATTCTAGCGGCCCGACTCATAATCCGATCCTATGACTCCTGACATCTCAAATACAAGCAAAAGATGGCAGGTTGCACCTGCTGTCCCCCAAAAAATTTTAAACGAAGCAGCCTCTATTCACCCCACACTGGTTCAAGTCCTCTACAACCGTGGTATCGGAACAGCTCAAGAGATGCGAGCATTCATGGGGTCTCGCTACATGGGCTATGACGATCCGTTTTTACTGGCTGGGATGGAAGCGGCCGTTGATCGGATTTTACTGGCCCTAGATAAACAGGAAACGGTTGTTATCTACGGAGACTTTGACGCAGATGGAGTCACATCAACTGTACTTATGCTAGAAGCGCTTTGGGGAGCAGGCTTTTCCAAAAGCAAAGTCCGACCTTACATTCCCCATCGGGTAGATGAGGGATATGGGCTAAACAAAGAAGCCCTTACCAAGCTGCAGCAGGAAGGGGCAAAGTTAGTCATTACGGTTGACTGTGGCATCCGTTCTGTAGCAGAAGTGTCGCACGGGGTCAGTGAAGGCCTCGACATAATCATCACTGACCATCACAGCATCGGGCCAGAATTACCGCTGGCTGCGCTGGCCATCATCAACCCCAAGCGTGAAGACTGTGCCTACCCAGAGAAAATGCTGGCTGGGGTCGGTATAGCCTACAAGCTGGCTCAAGCCATCCATTCGAAAAGGCCAACCGGGTATGATGTCCATCAACTGCTTGATCTGGTGGCAATTGGCACAGTGGCTGATGTAGCTCCATTACTAGGTGAAAATCGGCAGCTAGTTAAAGATGGTCTAAATCAGATGAATTTGACTCTGCGACCGGGTCTGTCCGCACTCGCGGCCGTTTCCAAGCTAAACGCAGCAACAATTCTGGCCAGCCACATCGGGTTCACCATTGGCCCTCGCATTAACGCAGCCGGACGGATTGGCCCTGAAATTGATATGGCGGCGGTGCGTTATCACAACGCTCAAAACAAGACAGGGAATCCACCGCAGAAGGATGGTTATGCTTACTTAGCAGCTCGCCTGCTATTTAGCCGTAACCATGCACTAGCAGTTGAATATGCAAACGAGCTACAGGCGCTCAATAGCCAACGACAGCGAATGACGGAGGCACTCAACAATCGGGCAGAGAAGCTGATTCTAGAGGATGGCAAGCCACCAAGTGAAGTCAATGTGCTATTCGCAGCCGACTCTAGTTTTGAACCGGGTATCGTTGGTTTGGTTGCTGGTCGATTAAAGGAAAAGTACTATCGCCCTGCCATCATTTTAGAGATGGGAGAAGATGAGAGTGTTGGGTCATGCCGCTCAATTCCAGAGTTACATATAACCCATGTGCTTGATCAGTTATCAGATATACTAGTTAGATATGGTGGACACGCAGCAGCCGCTGGGCTCACCATACGAAATGAAAATTTACCAGAATTCAAAGAGCGGATTACAGCCATCATTGACAATGAGATTGGTGAGTTGGAGCTGATACCAACCATCCCCATCGACGCGGTTCTAGACATTGAGCAAGTGGATGCCGCCCTTTACGGACTTTTACAGCAGCTAGAACCAACCGGATGCGCCAATCCTTCACCCGTTTTTATGAGCCAGCGCGTAGAGGTGCAAAATTCACGAGCTGTAGGCAAAGGTGGAGATCATCTACAAGTCACCTTCTTAGTGAATGAAAACCGTTCATTAAAGTCAATTGGTTTTGGGTTAGGATACTGGCATGAAAATCTACCTAATTTTGTCAATATCGTGTACACAATTGACGAAAATACGTGGAATAATCGGACCAACCTTCAGCTACAGTTAAAAGACATCAAACCAGCTTTTTAATATCTGATCACAAATTAAAATCAACCAGCTACAAACAATCTTTTCATGAAAATACTTGTTACCGGTGCGGCCGGGTTTATCGGCCACCATCTCGCAAAAAAACTACTAAAGAGAGGAGACGAAGTTGTCGGCTTGGACAACTTTGTGGACTACTATCCCGTTGAAATTAAGCGTAAAAACGAAGCTCACTTGGCCCAGCATCCCAATTTTAAGATGCTTGAAATGGATATTACAGATCGAGAGTCAATCCTCAAAGCGTTTGAGCAAGAGGGCTTTGATACGGTTGCTCACTTAGCTGCGATGGCCGGTGTCCGAAACGCCGTCAAATATCCTGACTACTACGTGATGGTTGACTACAATGGTACGCAGAATCTGATGGATGGGGCTCGCCTGAACGGGATCAAAAACTTTGTGTTTGCTTCAACTTCGTCCGTATATGGTGCCACAACCCAAATTCCTTTTGTCGAAACTGATCCGTGTGACCGGCCGCTTCAGCCCTACTCGGCTGCCAAACGCGCGGCCGAAATGTTGGGTTTTACCTACCATCACCTTTATGGTCTAAACTTTACCGCCACCCGCTTCTTCACCGTTTATGGGCCATCTAGTCGCCCTGACATGATGGCGTACCTCGTGGCGGACAGCATCACACAAGGCAAAGAAGTGCCCCTCTACAACGGTGGTGAGATGTGGCGTGACTGGACTCACGTCAGCGACATCACCGATGGTTTGATACTTGCCATCGATAAACCATTGGGGTATGAAGTCCTCAATTTAGGAAGAGGGAAACCAACTAAGCTGGTCGATTTTGTCGAAATGATCGAAGAAATGGCGGGAAAAAAGGCAAATTTGGTCACCAAACCAAAATTAAAGGCTGATGTCGTAAAAACTTGGGCAGATATTAGCAAAGCTCAGCAATTATTAGGCTATAATCCCTCGATTTCAGTTGTGGACGGCGTCCACGAATTTTGGCTCTGGTACAAAAAGGAGATACTCGATCAAAACGCAAACTAGCAAGGCGCTTCCCCCTTTCATTTACGTCGACACAAATGAAGCATGGGAAGACTGCCTCAGGGACTTAGAGCAACACAAAACGATCTGCATAGATTTAGAATCGAACAGTCTGTACGTCTACAAAGAAGAGATTTGCCTCATTCAAATTTCGGCCGGGGACAGAGACTATATCATCGACCCGAAGTCAAACATTGATTTAACGCCGTTTGGGGAGCTGATTCAAAACCCAGACATTGAGAAAGTCTTTCACGCATCTGAATACGATCTGATCTTGCTCAAACGGCAGTTTGATTGGAACGTAGCGAATCTATTCGACACGATGTGGGCAGCGCGTATTTTGGGGGTTGAAAAAATCGGTCTTGCTAACATTATCAAAGATGTATTTGGTGTTGAGCTCGACAAAAAATTCCAAACGGCAAACTGGGGGAAGCGGCCGATTAGCGAAGATATGCTGGCTTATGCGCAAAATGACACCCACTATTTACATCGCTTACGCGATCACTTTGCAGAAAAGCTCAAAGCGCGTGGCCATTGGGAAGAAGCGCAAGAGTCCTTCCATTTACAAACGCAGGTCAACATGCCGAATACGAGCTTTAATCCTGACAAATTTTGGGACTTGCACGGGGTTCGTGATTTAACCCCGC
>JBCCSO010000362.1:0-5311 GCA_039199965.1 Chloroflexota bacterium
TACTTGATCATTTGAGTAACTCAACGGAATTAGAGGTGAAAATATTTGAACGGAGGGCGAATTCAGATTTTGTTTCAGCATCCATTTCAACCACAAACTCAATGTTACTTGGTAAAAACTTCTGGACATTAAGTTTAAACCCGGATAATACAAGCACTTTGGCTCCTAGTAAGCTCATCCATCCTATCGAATTTTATGATCCTCGGTGTAGAACTCTTAGGTTGCACAATGGGGCATAGATTGACAGCCATTCTTTTAAATTTCCTGCAAGCCACATCAACTAAACAATGAAAAGTCTATAGCAACTACGTTTAGATTTTGGATTGAAATTTGTCAAAAGCGAAGCAGAAAACAGAATGGGATTAAGAAAGGTAAGTTTCAGGCAACGATTCAGCTCATTGAGAAGAAAGTTGATCGTTTGTAAAACATGGATAAAGACTTTTTCATTCTAGCTAATTCCATTAAGGATGTCGGCAGCTATCCACAACACCAAAAAATGTCACTTGACGAAAATGGATATGATTATTGTGCACCTAATTCAGTACATAAACTTTGGACTGACAACTTTTTAGAGTCCCGTCCCAATTTCAATTCCATACAACTTAGCAATAAAGTAATACTCACCGACAAAATCAGCAGTACACCTATCCCTTGGCAAGTACTTATAGTAAGCAAAAAGCTCTTGTCAATCTTGATGGAATATAATTTACCCCCAAATAGAGTTTATTCAGTACCTGTGCTCCATAATAGAGAGCCTGTTTCAGACTACTTTGCCGTTCATATTTTGAGCCCCAAATCATTTTTGGACGAGGTGAATTATGAAAAATCAAAGTTTTGGATTACCTCTGGCTTTGAGAATGAAAAAATTAAAGAGCTCAAAATCACCTCATCTAATGAATTAAAGCTTGAGCATTCAAAACTCAATTCAATGAGACAACGGGTTCGATCAGAGTATTTTTCAATGAAATCTGATTTTTTAAGGCAAATGGACCTTTTTGCAATACCCAGCCCAGCATTCCCAGTCAAGTATTTTATTTCTTCAAATTTGAAGAATGCGATTGAAAAAGAAAATTGTACTGGAGTACGTTTTATTGAAAGAAAAAACTGGCAAGAACCGTTTATTCATAAAGTTTTATGGAAAAGTCTATTGAAATTGCCACATTCATAAAAAAATCTTCTTTCATTTCATGATAGAAGATTCAATGCCGCCTTGTTCAAATACATTCAGGAAGCAGAAAAGCTATCACCGGTCTCATGGATCCAAGATTTTAGGCAAGCCTGCAACCGCTGACGCTCGGCCGCAAAGATCGAGTTGTGCTGCAAATTCCCCTGCTTGTACGGGTCCTCATTCAAGTTAAACACCTACTATAGCTGATTTTCTTACACAACATTTTTATACGATTAGTCCCTGCCGTTTCGTGAAAATCAAATTGATGGAGATGTAAACATTGCCAATTATATAGCTGGCTATATAATTGAAAGCTATGCACCACATGCTAAATAAACAGCTAAACGAGCCTTATCATCGCTTATCGGTTGCTTTTGTTTTCAAAAATATAAAACGCAAAAAGGAGTTGAATTCATGCTCAAAAAAATGCCCAGTTTTTATGCTGTCGTCAATGTGATCTTATTTCTGCTAATCATTGCAGGCTTCTCAAGTCGTGCAGCTTTACATCCTCAGCGGATGCCTCCCGGCCGTCTGACGCTCTATATCCATGCCACAACGATGTTTATCTGGACAGCTCTAATCGTGGTTCAGTCAGCGCTGATCAATACTCGTAGATACAAACTGCATATGCGGCTGGGTTGGTTTGGGGTAGGATTGGCTGTCGTGATCGTTGTGAGTGGTGTGACGATGATTGTTGAACGCAATATCAGACAATTTTCTTGGATTGAGGTTGTTACAAACTCAATGAACATGCTTACATTCACAATTCTTTTTGCCCTTGCCGTCTGGTGGCGTAAAAATGGTGGATATCACAAAAGACTAATGGTTTTTGCAACGATTGCTCTGATGATACCAGCGCTCGCACGTGTTTCTGAGGCTTTTATCGATGAGCCGTTTTTGGCCACACCGATGTTGTTGGGTTTAATTGCTCTTTTACCCGTTTACGACTGGATCACACAGCGAAAAATCACGCGCGCCTCTTATATAGGCATCGCTGTAAATTTATCGACGATGGTTGCTCAAATTGCAACAGGATTTATTTCAGGGGAATTTGTTTAGATGCAGGTATACCCTTGTGGAGTTTGAATTTGAATCAAAAACCCCCACCTACCATTGATGCATACCTAGTCCGTCTGGGACACGCTCATCGCAGACTGGTTGAAAATTGTTTACAGGCAGCAGATGCTGGCATTCATCGTGGGCAGGCACCTCTTCTGTTTGCTTTGCACCAAGAAGATGGTCAGTCTAATGCTGAATTGACCCAATGGCTAAACGTCTCACAGCCAACAACTTCCAACATTGTCAAACGTATGCAAAAGAGTGGTATGGTGGTGAAAAAACGAGATGATAGCGATGAGCGGGTGACACGAGTGTATCTAACAGAGCAGGGACGCCTCGCTGCTAAAGTTGTGCAAGAAACCATTCAGCAAATTAATCAGATTATGAATGCGGGACTGTCAGCCGATGAAATTGCTACTTGCATTTCTATCTTTAAAAAAATCGAGGCCAATATCGAGAGATCATTAGAGCAGCTTACGCTTGATCGATGAGCTATCAAATAGGCTGAACCTGTCATCGTGTGATAGGAAATCTATCAATAGTCCGCTCAATCCAAGATTTTAGAAGAGACTGCAACCGCTGACGCTCGGTCGAAAAGACCGTGTTGTACGCCAGATTCACCTGCTCGTAAGGATCCTCATCAAGTTAAACATCAGCCCCGGCTAATTTTCTAACATCCCATTTTTCCACCCATCGGCCGTTAGCCGAGCCACGGCCGATCTACGTTGTCTGGGTGCCTAGTTGAAATTACAAAGATTCGTTTGCAGATTTAGACATTCTCAGAGGAAGCTCGACCCTAAATACAGACCCAACTCCCAGCTCACTTTCAGCACCAATTGTGCCTTGCATCAGCTCGGTCAACTGCTTTGAAATAGCCAGACCTAGCCCGGTCCCGTCAAACTCACGATTCCGGCCGGTGCTGGCCTGCTTAAACGGCGAAAAAATCTCTTTTTGTAACTCCGGCTCAATCCCTATCCCAGTATCGTGAACTTCAAATAAAATCTTATCTGACTCTTCACTTAAAATCTTAAGAGTCACAACTCCATCTTGCGTAAATTTAAGTGCGTTATTCACCAAATTCACAATCACTTGGCGAATGCGCAATTTGTCTCCAATGATGATGTCAGGAGCATCCGACTGATCAATTGAGAAACGATTGTTATTCCGACAAACCAAAGGAGAAATGATTTGGTGAACATCCTCGATCAACTGATCAATTGAAAATGATTGAATATCAAGTGACATTTGGCCTGATTCAATTTTTGACATATCAAGCACGCTGTTGATTAGCGACAACAAGTGGCGGGCTGAATGGGTAATACGCCCGATATCTTCCGTAACCCATGCTTGATGCTCAGGCAGACCATCCTCAAGCTCTTCGCCCACCATTTCACTGTAGCCGATTATCGCATTCAGTGGTGTGCGCAATTCATGACTCATATTGGCCAAAAAGTCGCTTTTTGCACGGCTGGCTTCTTTAGCTTTGTCAAGCCCAAGCTGGGCTTCAATTAATTTTGATTTAGCTTCTTTTTCTTGCCCCGTAACATCCTGTGCCGTCCCTACCACAGTTGAAATTTGACCACATGCATCTCGTTCTACGTCTATCAGCACCCGTAAATATTTTTCATTCCCGTTTTTATCACTAATTCGATAGGACATGTCCGGAATGTCATCGCTTTCCGAAGTGGCTACATCCTCTAAAATTTGCCGAATCATCTCTTGATCGCCCTGATTTACCGAAGCGATACACTGATTTAGAGTCATTTCCATTTTTTCGGCCGGCAACCCCATAATTTCACTGTAGATCTCATCCCATTCAACATAATTGCCTGATGGTTCCCAATACCAAAATCCGATCTGAGCCAAGCGCTGGGCCCTTAGAGTATTCTTTTTGCGATCTGGTTTGATAATTGCAGGCGTCGAACTACAGGTAACTGGTTGATTTGACACAGCTTCTCCCTAAACTTAACTAGCTAAGATTAAATAACTTAATCCTACCACCTTTGATCAGCTTCACTCCATTTGAAATTTAGCCAATAAGTCATTAAATTTCACCTCAGCACTTTGCTACGGTGCGGTTTTCGTCCGCGCTGTGGCTGGCTTCCGGCCGTCACCGCTTACCTTACCCCCTTGACCTCTATTGCCCACTGACCAAAATGCACATAAAAGCCGGTTCCTGCTTGAAACCGGCCGATGTTTGAAAATGATAATTGCGACTATAGAGATACAGCTTGAGTTGAAAGTGATACGTGCAACCCTCTTAAAACCATCTGCAAGCTGTACACGTATCATTTTTGCTCAGAGTCTTACGCTCCCATCTCAGCCAAAAGCTCGTCAACTAGCTCAAGCAAATCTTGGCCAATATCATATTCTTTGGCTTTCTGCAGGTCAGCGATCGCTTCAGGGTCCATTCCCATCAGATAATAGGTTGCTCCCCGGCCGAACCAAGAAAAACCACCGTCTGGATCAATCTCAAGAGAATTGCTATACGCAATCAAAGCATCGCCATACTTTTCTTGAACCCGCAAACTCAGTCCCAAGTTCTCAAAAAACAACGACACAGTTGGATCAAGCTGTGTAGCCATCAAGTAAGAGGCTTCGGCCGCCTGGTCATCGTCTGCGTCATAGTAAACGTCACCTAGTGAGTTATGGAGCCATGGATCGGTTGGATTAATACGAATCGCTTCTTGAAACCCAACAATCGCTAAATCATAGTTGCCTTCATCCCACTTCAGGTTAGCCATCGCTTCAACAAAAGTCACCTCTTCAGAGTCAAGCGAGATCGCCTGCCCGTAATTGATGGTTGCCTGATCAAAATTCCCATCAGCCTCGTAAATATCGCCCAAGTAGTAGTACAACCACGGATTTGTTGCATCAAGGGTGATAGCCGTTTCATAAGCAGAAATAGCATTGATGTTGTCACCACTAAAAAAGTAGATGTCCCCCAAGTACTCATAATCTGCGGCACTCACGCGCCCTAATTCAATGGCAGCCAGCTGGTCTGAAAGCGCTTCTGGGTACAAGTCTTGACGATAGTAAGCGACTGAGCGCGCATAGTAAAAGCCCGGCAAAGCCGCAATATCA
>JBCCSO010000363.1:0-5297 GCA_039199965.1 Chloroflexota bacterium
CTTGTCTGGCCGGGATAACATCGAAATTCCGACTTTCCTGCGCAACCGGGAAAACCGCAACAAACCATCTGGTGACTAGGCTCGATTAAACTTTAGCTGAAATTTAAAAATGGGAAGCGGCCGGTTGGTAAAGCGATCGGCCGCTTTTTAGTTTGAGAAGGGCCAAATGCTGATTAAGACTCAGTAATAGGTTGCAGGTTTAAGTTTGGCCAAGTTTGTAGCAAATGATCTGGAATATCAAAATGGCGATTATTGGCAATGTTCCACTCGTTAATAAATTCAAGCGACTGTTCTTGGCTATGTACAACGGTCCGTCGTGGAGCATTTGAGCCGATCATTCGAGACATTCTAATTTTGATTTCTTGTTTCACATTTGTCACGATGTAGGTCACAGGGATTAAATGTATGCCATCAATATTATTTGAATCCTCGTTCTTCTCTTTAGCGACAACTGTTTCACCAAGTGCAAATGTCTTGACATCCCTAAAATCAAATATTGTGCCACGAACATTATCAGATCCTATGTACAAGTGACTTTGTATCCAATTGAAGCTGGCAATGGTTTCTACTTCTGAGAGAACATTCCGGTATGTGTAAACTATCAGATGAGTTTCTGGATCAATGTAGGCTGTTGCATTTTCCATCACCAAAGGTTTAATTTCAGGTTCAGCTACTATCATTCTATCGTGACGTTACCTTTTCTGAGTCTAATCAAGAAACCCGATTAAATCTCAAATTTCAGCCAAATAAATTTCGAGCAAGTTCGCTTTTTATCAAGCTTTACAGGCTACTTTATAAAACTAGTTTAGCCATAGCAAGAAGATCATTCATACATAAGTGTGAGTTCGTCATAATCTTTAGCAAAAAGTGGGGAGATCTTAACGTCTTTTTTACGACCTTGCGGAGTGATGTTGAGAGCGATGGATAATTCCTAATCGCTCTTAAATCTTGGGAATGCCATCATCTTGTCTTCGGGTAAATCAAAGAAACGCTTGTGCTGAAGATTCCATTCGTTAATAAAGTCTAGGGCTTGCTCAGAAGAGTACGCGATGCATTTTCTCATCGAGTTACCCACGCTTAAAATCATGGACATACGCACGCGAACTTCATGCTTCACATTTTTTACAATGTACACCATTGGAAAAATGCTTAAGTCCTGCTGCTGGGTAATCTCTTGATTGAATTTTTGAGCGATTTGGGCGCCCCTAAGTTCAACTGTCTGAAGGGAGCTTAAATGGAGCTAAATACTTTGCCTATTTTTTTGATTGGTGATTCTAACTGAGTACCAAAGCTTGATGTTAGGTTACAGGGTTATCGCCCTGCAATATCTGTTTGCTCTAATACTAATTTCCGGGTGTGTAAGATGGCCAAGCCATCAAAAGACTTTCCTCAACTTTAACCAGACGATTATGCTCTTTGTTCCAGCTATTTATAAATTCAAGCGCTTTCTCTTCACTAAAAACAAGCCCTTTACGGCGCGTATCATTCTGTCTCATTGACATCCGCACCCTAGTTGCCTGCTGTACATTGTTCACAATCAAAGCAAGGGGCAAAATACTATAATCAGCCACTTCGTTGACTTCTTGGCTGGCCTGTTGAGCGACTACCGTGTTGCCAAAAGCGAATTTCTCGACACTTCTAAAATCAAAAACGCCGCCACGGAAATCCTCTTCGTTAAACCAAGAGGTTGCGCCTGCTTTCATCCATTCATATACCTGCGCAGTGACTTCTGCTTCTATGATTTTGCCGTATTGGATGTAAAACAATCGGGTGTCGAAGTCGACAAAAGCGGTTGCATTTTCTAATTTTAGTGAAAGTTGTTGATTTGACTCTGGTAGCACTATTTATTTCTCTACTTGCTAGTTTGCAACCATGCCGGGCCATATGTTGAGTAGGTCGGCCGGAACATCAAGTGTACGATTGTGTTTTTCGTTCCACTCGTTGATAAAGTCAAGCGCTTGCTCTTGCGTATAAAAGATTGCTCTGCGTCCCGGCCGGCTCAAACCTATGACTCTTGACATGCGTATGGTGACCTCTTGCTGCACATTGCGAACCAGGTACACAAGAGGAACCATATTGACTTCGGGTAATTCGTTACCTTCCTGACTGGTTTCTTTTGCTGCTGGCGTGCTCCCTATTGAAAATTTCTTTACATTCCTAAAATCAAAAATTGAACCGCGAACACTGCTTGGTTGAGCCCCATCTTCCAATTGAGCTTTTACCCACAAGGGGATCGCTGAAATTTCACTTGGTGTAACTATTTTCTCAAAATGATATGAAATTAAGTGGGTTTGCACGTCGAAAAAAGCCGTTAAGTTTCCTTTTACTAGAGTTTTGCCTTCTTTTACCGTGCCTTGTGCCATATAACGTATTCTCGCTGATTAACTAAATCATCTCCACAATGTTTAATCGCGGACAAATAGTATAAACAAGATGAAAGCAGGTGCTCCGTAATAGTACAAATGGCTGGAGTAAATTTATGCTAAATTTTTCATCCTGGAATGGATATTGCCATCGCAAACCCTTCTTGCGGAGCGCTTTGAATATCTAGGGTCCCATTGAGAGAGGCGACACGTTCAGAAATACCGATCAAGCCGAACCCGCTGCCGGTTCCGGCCGATCCGACCCCATCATCTTTGATGGTGAGATGAACTGTTTCTGGCTGATGGTAGTCAAGCAAGACTGATACTTGGGAGGCTTGTGAATGCTTCCGTACGTTGGTGAGGGCTTCCTGCACAATCCGATACAGGGTGAGTTTTGCATTTGGGGAAAGCGGCCGAGGGTCTGCTGAAACCTCAAAGTCTGTATCAATGCCCGCCTGCTGATTTTCTTTGATCAGTTCCGCAATGGCTTCAGGGATCGGTCGCTGCGCCACAGGATTTTCTCGTAGTGATGCGATTGAGTTGCGAATCGCTTGCAGACCTTCTTTGGTCAAATTTTGAGCTTTGTCGATCGCATCTTGGGCTTTTTCGGGCTTAGCCTCCATTGTGACTTTTGCGGCTTCAAGCTGAACATTGATAACTGTTAAGTAGTGGCCCAAATTGTCATGGATTTCCCGCGCGATCCGGTTCCGCTCTTGCGTTGTTGCCAGCTCTTCAGCTTGGATAGCGTATTCGCCTAATTTGCGGTTGGCATTTTCCAGTTCTTTGGTCAAGGATTCCGCCTTTGTTCTGGCCTCGTCCGCTTCCATGGTCAAACGGGTAAACGTCACCACAAACAAGACGGCCGGAATGTAAAGCAGCAGCACAAACCAACTGCCCCACCCATAGTAAAAAATGTAGGGACCGCCTGAGCCAATCAGCATCACCAAGTACATCCCCCAGCGGCCGAACTTGGGCAGCACCGATTCACCCATCCCCAAAAGCGGTGCCAAAATAATCCACATGTAACCGGGAGTGGCTAAAAAGTTTATAGAAAGGCCGATGCTGACCATTATCACCATGTAGGTATAGATGCGGGACTTGTTACTAAAGATGTAGTTGGTGTCGATCAGATAGGCACCGATAAAGTAGCAAGTACCTAGCCCTACGATGGATAAAAGCTTCCATACCGGCTCTGGATCAATCGTTAGGGCAATAAAAATGAAGACAGAGATCGGGATGATAATTGTGGCAAGTGTTAGAAATGTCTGGCGTTTGCGAATCGAAAATGGACGTCTTAAATCAAACATAGAATTAGCCTCAACAGGTTCTTCGGTCACAAGTGTACCAAGTATCGCGAATTTGAGGTTCTGTTTGATGTGTCAAACGTCATAGTTGAGTCATGCTTTTTCGGTTGCCCTCTAAAATGCTGACAAAATCATGGTGCCACCCACGACGAGCAATAAAATCTGAACCATCCATTTAAACACATTGGCTGGAATATATTTATCTAACAAAATTCCGGCCGTCATGCCGCTGAGAATGCCTACGATTACCCATATGTAGTTCATCATCAGGGCGTTGGTCAAACGACCTTGAATGACGTGCCCAACAAGCGTGAGTGCGGAACAAAAAATAAAAAAGGATTGTAAATTAACGCGGAAACGGTCTTTCTCCCAGCAGCACATATCGCCGTAAATGACGACAGGGGGACCGGGCGTGTTGTAGGCTCCAGTGAGCATGCCGGCCGTGAATCCGGCCGCCCACGTGGCGGGTTTTGGGGCCGGATCAAGCGGTGGCAAATCTGGTTGATAAATCCGGTAAAGGACGTACATAATGATGAGCCCACCCAAAATCGGCCGCATAATCTGCTCATCGACCACAGTGATTAGGAATAGACCGGCAGGAATGCCGAGCGCGGCCGGAATGATAAGAGGCATAACATCTTTCAGGCTAAAACTACTTCTGAACCATAAAATCACCAGAATCTGGCTGGTTAACATCGCCAAGGCTGTGAGCGGGGCTGCCACATCAAGCCCCAATAAAATGGTCAAAATCGGCATAACAATGAGCCCTTTGCCAAAGCCGAGGGTTGTGGCGGTAAAGGTGCCCAAGAAGACAGTGAGGATGATGAAAATGATGTCAGTCATAAAAAATCTGATCGAAATAATGGCGTATTGCTTTGAGCAAATTGTTAAGAGCGTATTGTAGTCTGATTTAGGTGGTTCCCATAGTGAATTGGTTTGTCTAGTGGTGCCAATTCCGTTGATTCTATATCTCATATATGTTCCCCATTTTATTTCGCACAGAGTTTGGTTTTATCTACACCTTCACAGCCGTCTGGTTAGTGGGTCTTTTTGGGTGCATCCTCATCATTTGGTGGCAAGATAAAGAATTTACCCATTGGGATCATTTACTAGCGGGCGTTGTTGGCGCACTGTTGCTGGGCCGAGTCCAATTTGTTTTGCAAAATGGAGAATGGTTTGCTGAGAATCCTGCAGAGCGTTGGTCTATATTTCAAGGTGGTCATGGCTACGCTGGTACCGTGCTGGGTGCCGCGTTTGGGCTTTTGATCATAACGCTCGCAAAAAGGACAAATTTTAGGCAAACCATTACGCTGCTGGCTTTAACGGTTGGTCCGCTCCATTTTGTAGGATGGCTCGCATGCTGGTTTGATGGCTGTGGCTACGGCTTACAGGCTTTTATTGGTTGGTACGCGGCCGAACTGCCTAACAATTTTGGGCTGATGGCCGTCCGCTATCGAACTCAGGTTGCAGGGATACTGTCTGCGGCGGTTTTTACACTGCTTCTCGTTTTGGTTCGGCGGCGCATAACAGGACGCTGGCTTAGCCTAACAGCGGCCGATTTTTGGCTTAGTTTAGCTTGTCTGGCCGCCGTGCGCGGCATCATTTATCCGTGGCAGGGTGACATCGTGCC
>JBCCSO010000364.1:0-5293 GCA_039199965.1 Chloroflexota bacterium
GGCCGGTGTTTGGACGGATAGTCAATAATCTTGTCCCATTCATCGGCCGCTGAGCGAGCCACAACCGCCATCAATTCCCCATCGCCTACATTGAACACTTCGTGCGGAATACCCGGTTCAATGTAGATGAAGTCACCCGCTTCGTGGGTGACTGAATACTGCAGATCGTCACCGTAATCGTGGCGCACTTTCCCTTTTAAGATAAACAGCATGACCTCAAAGCCGTCATGAATATGGGCGTAAGCGATGGCCCCGGCCGGAACGGTCGCCACATTCATTGATAAATTTTGAGCCCCCACGTTTTTACCCGATAGGCCGGTTTTGTACTGAATGCCGTTCCATGAGCGGTTGTCTGCACCGCCACCCCGCACAGCGTGGATACCGCCGTGGCTTTCTACAAATTTTTTGAGTTCTGTTGGATCGTTTGACATGATAAGTCCTTGCTTTGATTTTTCTGCGTGTAGTCAAATTGATTCTGCGTCGTAATATTCATTAGAAAGACATCGTCTCTGCTTTGAGCCAATTTGATTTATCGCGCCTGATTCACAGTTATACTTTTAATGATGATTCCTCTCAACTCTCGATGTAATACCACACTTAAGACTGCGGACGTTTTCATACCTGAATCAAAATCAAAGCAAAACGAGAAAAACTTCCGATGTCTGCCTCTCTTAATGGGTTTGAGATACCGATATATTGTTTTAGTTTTTGTTTGTTTCGGTTTGCTTGGTTGTGCACAACCAATAGCAGAGGTTGCTCAGTCAACTCAATCTGCTCCAGAACCAAACCCAACGGCCACGGCCGTGCCAAGCGATACAGCAACGGCCGCGCCCACAGCAACCGCCACGCTTGAACCGACTCAAACCTCAACTGCCACCGTTACAAATACCCCCACATCCAGTCCCACTGATACGCCAACCATCACGCCCATCCCCGATTTAAATACGGCTCTGGGCGCACACTTCACATTTTCAGGCAATGCGGATGACTCAACGGGGAATGAAAACCACGGGACAGTGACCGGAGCCACCTTGGTTGAAGATCGTTTCGGCCGGCCAGATGAAGCGTATTTGTTTGATGGAGTTGATGATTTTATTCAGGTGGCTCATAGCGGCACCATCGGCCTGCAGTTTGACTCGACGGTGAGTGCATGGGTGTTTGTTGAAGAACAAGTTGAGGACACATGGTATTCCGTCATCGAAAAAACTGATCCAGAGCGGCATGGCCATTCCCGGTGGGGGATATGGTTGATTGGAGATCAGGCTGAATTTTGTGTGCAGACCTACTCTGTGCCATTTCACTACTGCTTAGACAGTTTAGAACCGGTAGGGCCCCAAAAATGGCATCATATTGTGGGGGTGTGGACCGGCGACACGATTCAACTTTATATCGATGGGGAGCTATCGCTTGAAAAAACGCACAGCAAAGATGTGATTTCAAACACCGGCCATCCGCTATTTTTTGGCACAGATCCACACAATACAAAGGCGCTTTACACCAAAATGCAGCTCGATGATGTTCGCATTTATCAGCGCAAATTGTCGGCCGAGGAGGTAGAAGAGCTGTACGTCCTCGAATCGGCTCCCTAAAAGCTTGCTGTAGCTTATCTCTGCCAAAGGCCTCTAGATTTGCTATTTTGCAATGTGGTTCGGCCGTATGACAGGGATGCAAAACCTTCATATTTTATCCCCGCCCGAACATCTTGTTGGACCAAGTCAAGAACATATCTTTACCCTTAAGCGTGCGCCGCCAATTCCCCACAGTGAAAGCTACAAGGAACGCACTCCCCTTTTCTGCACCAAGTGAAATGATCATGGGGTGTTACTCTTGTCCTTGCCTCGACCAACTTAGTTGTTGATCAAGAATATGGATTAATTTTATGTGGTCACTCAAGATACAGTTTAGTAGATAATTGAAAATTTTTAATATATAGACCGATTGGTATAATTGAGCTTAAACCAACACAGGTGTTTATAAAAATCAAGGATGAAGATTATGAAAAAGACGATTGTTATTACAGGTGGTACGGGTGGAATTGGGTTTCAGTCAGCGATTGGGCTCGCCAAAACTGATGCACTGATTGTTGTTACCGGCCGTAATGAAGAAAGAGGTCAAGCTGCTGTCCAGCAAATTAAAGATGCTAGTGGAAACGATGCTGTTTATTTGGCCCTTGGTGACCTTTCTACCCAAGCCGGTATCCAAAAACTGGCGGAAGATCTGATGGAGCGCTTTGAGAAAATTGACGTCCTCATTAACAACGCAGGCATGTTTGCCAATGAACTCACCCACACTGCGGATGGATTTGAGCTTGACTTTGCCGTCAATGTGGTTGCTCCGTACATTCTCACACAGCGCTTGACACCTGCACTCGAGGCGGCAAAACCGGCTCGTGTTCTCAACGTTACGGGCGGGCCACCTAGGGGAAAAGTTGACACCGATAACCTGCAGGCGGAAAAAGGATTCAGCGGTATGCGTACCTATAGTCACTCAAAGCGGGCCATGGAGACAATGAGCCTAGCTCTGGCGCAAGAAATGGAACCTAGGGGTATATTTGTTAATGTAATCTATCCAGGCAGTGCATCAACCTCTATGACTCAAGGAGTTAAACCTTCCGACTTACCGTGGTTTGCCCGTCCACTCTTTCCGCTATTCAGGCTGATGACCCGCGACGATGGTGGAAAGGGGGCTAAAAAAGCGGCCCGGTCCAGTATTTGGGGAGCACATGCGTCTGATACGGTTGGTAAAAGTGGTCAGTATTTCGACACCAACTCTAATCCTGCTCAGTTTCACCCATCTATCCACGACCCCAAAAATCAAGAGGCTGTTATAAGCACCATAAATCAGACGCTTATGGCTAAGTAGATCATAAAACACCTAACGAGTTAACGAAGTATTTTTCAGGTCTAAAGTCGAAAACTTTCTGAGATTTACTAAATGGTTTTCTCATGTTTTCTTGTAAGGAAAAAAATACCTGATCGCAATCATCTTGTCTGTTGCGATTAGGTGCTTTGGATACAGGTCCCGTAAGCGGCAATTCGGCCGATATTTTTGCATGTAACAGAGCAGCAGTTGGAGCAGTGACGTCTTGTGGGTCTGAGACGCTTAACGCCATCTAGATCGGCTTTGGTCAGACCGAGAATGCGAATTCGTCAATCTATTTACAAAAACGATTCAAAACTGTAACAGTCTTTAAACCATCACCATATACATAAAAGCACCCTTTCGATAAATTAGGATTTTGTTATGTATAGAAAAACAGCGGTCCCCTACTTTGTTCAGTCAATCATTTTAGGTTTTTTCCTTACTGGATGGTGGATAAGTGTTACACATACTGAAGCGGCTATTTCATCTAAGCAGCTCACAGCTTTGCAAGCTCAATCCTGCACTGGCTTTCCAATGACGGCCAAAAATGAGGCACAGCTCAACAATGCAATTGATTGCTACAACTTGATTGCGCTTGCGGGTGCCTACACGATTGATATCCTGAATGACTTTTCACTCACGGCCGATTCAACCAAGATCGATAATACGACCGGAAGTGTAGAGCTTATTATCGAAGGGAACGGGTTTACGCTTGATGGTGGAGGGGTCGCCCAAATTCTGCATGTGGAAGAAAGCTCTGTATCGATCATCGACTTAACTTTAGACGATGGATCAAGCTCGGCCGGGGGCGGTCTGCTGGTTGCCTCAAACGGGAGTGTAGATCTGATCGACTCAACCATTTCTAACAGTTCAGCCCCATTGGGTGGTGCGATTTTTACCCGGGGGATTTTGAAGATCGTCAACAGCACAATTTCAGGTAATACAGCTTCTGATGATGGTGCGGGCATTCACATGAGTGGTGGAGAGTTAAGGGTTGAAAATAGTACGATTTCTAATAATGACGCGGTTGATGATGGGGGTGGAATTTTTCACGCGGCCGGGAAAGTAGATATCTTTTTCAGTACGTTTGCTTTGAATGAAGCAGGATTTGGCGGCGCAATTTATCACTCTGCTGACAACTTTAACCTGTTTGACAGCATCATTGCAGACAGCACAGGCGGGGGGAATTGCATCAACTTAGGCAGCTTAACGGCGGACGGGACAAATATCGATACAGACGGCACTTGTGATAGCGCCGTGCAATACACATCGGCCGAAGTGAATCTTGGCCCGTTGCAAGATAACGGTGGCCCGACCCTCACCCACGCCCTGATGGCTGACAGTGTGGCGATTGATGCGTCGGCCATTGATGCCAGCTTCCCCACCGATCAGCGAGGGATTGCTCGGCAGCAGGGGAGCCTGTATGACACCGGTTCGTATGAAACGACCTGTTACGGCTTCCCGATGACGGCCGGAACCGAGTTTGAGCTAAATGCTGCGATTGACTGTTTTAATATCGCGCCCAGTGGAGACTACGGCATCAGCGTAACGGCCGATATTTTGCTGATGACCAATACAGTCCCTATCAGCAATCCGCTTCAAGCCTCTTTAACCATTAGCGGGAACAATTACACGATCGATGGAGACAATATTGCAAGAGTCCTGAACATTCAAAATAATACAATCATGATAAATGATGTCACCTTACAAAAAGGACACGCAGATCCTATTCAATGCTGGTTCTCAGTCGGGGCTTGCGGTGGTGTAATATTCATCAGCGAGCACTCTACTGTGACTTTAAATTACACATCAATTTTGAGTGGAACGGCAGAATTATATGGAGGTGGTATTTTTAACGACGGTGCGCAGCTCTTTATTAATGAAAGCACGATTATGGGTAATGAATCTGAGGATGATGGTGGAGGACTCTTTACAGTCGTAAGAGACGCTACTGGACTAAGCAAAACGGTTACGATTCAAAATAGTTCAATTATAAGCAATTCAGCAGTTGATCGAGGTGGGGGAATCTACAATCGAGCCGTCATGACAATTTCAAATAGCACAATATCGAATAACTCTACAACTGACGCATTTTCCGACGGTGGTGGTATTTGGAATCAGCCTGTCCTTGATTTGGCTACAGCCGTCGCATTAAATTCTCTTACCATTGAAAATAGCCTTGTATCAAACAATTCTTCAGCCGGTGGAGGAGGCGTTTACAACACAGGAAGCTTAAACCTCTTCGGAACAGTTGTGTCGGATAATTCTGCGTCACTTAAGGGAGGGGGTATTTTTGACAGTGGATTTGGGGTAACAAAAACCAATATACAAAATACTGAAATACGTACTCATACACGTGCCGGAAGCGGCGGGGGGATCATCATATTTTCTGATGATGTGTTTATAACCAACAGCTTTATCTTAAGCAATA
>JBCCSO010000365.1:0-5291 GCA_039199965.1 Chloroflexota bacterium
GGTTGTGGCACCGTAATCAATAAAGTAGAAACTAATATCACAACATCTACATCTATATTTGTAAATTCCCGCTAATACGGCGCACAGGTGTTTCCGTTTCAGATCCCTTGGTTGTAATCACAAAGACGCTGATATCGTCACGCGGTCGACCGTCATCTTGAGCAATGGCCCCCGCCACCAGCTGATCAGCAATCTTTTGCGGGTTTTCCTGGCTCTCTTCCACGATCTCCTGCATCAGACTCAGGTAATCGAACGCACCCTTTCCGCTCAGCTTGCCAGCGTGGCGCAATCCATCCGTAAAGGTCACCACAATCAGCCCTTGCTCAATCGGCATTTCAGTGATGGCAGGTTTTGCACGCCGACTGGTGCCAATTGAGTTGGATGGGGCATCTAGCAAACTCATGCCGTTTTGAGGATGAAACACGATGACGGGGGAGTCATTGTTTCTCGAAATCACAAGAGTTTTAGATTCTGTATCAACGGAGACAATGTTGAGGGTTGCCGTTACTTTCCCGGCCCGGTAAGTGAAGAGATAATCATGGGCCGCCCGCGCGGCCGCTCCATCACGAATGCCTTCACCCAGCAGCTGGATCGCTTTTCGAGCCACTAAATTGCTGATTGCTTTGGCGCTTTTACCGCTCCGCTGCCCGTCAACCAAAACAAAAGAAAGTCCCCCGTGCGGCCGCTCAACCATTTCAAAGGTATCGCCACTTTCGCTAACCGCGTATTTTTTGGTTTTAGCCATCCCAAATCTGACTTCCATAGCGATTTCGATTATCTCCCAAATCCTAGCTGATTCAATGAATTTTCAATCAAGAAGATGGCGGCCGGGGGAACAAAACAGACGTATTTGCCTTGTACGCCTCATAATCAGCTTGCCCACCCCACTTATCATCTGCTTTGGCTTCCAGCATCGGGACACCGCTCAATCGGGTCAGCAGAAGATAAACAAAAATCGGTGAAATGAGGGTCACATACTGCCAGCCGCTCAGATTAGGCAATGACATAATCGCAATTCCTAGCCACAGCACAATTTCGCCAAAGTAGTTTGGATGACGGGACCATGACCAGAGGCCGGTAGTGATAAATTTGCCTTTGTTCGATGGGTCTGCGCGGAACTGATTTTTCTGACTGTCGGCGACAACCTCGAAACCAAATCCTAAAATCCAAACGATTAGGCCAATAATCCCCCACACTCCAAAGTCAGCTTTATTGACCGAAGTAACTGCACCTAGCGCGGCCGCTGCCGAAAAACTTACCCACAACCCTTGAAGGGTCCACGTAAACAAGAAGCGCGGAAATGATGTTTTTAGATTATCAAACCGACTGTCGTGCCCATCTTTTTGAATGCGCCGAAACAAAAACGTTCCCAGACGGAAAGCCCAAGTCGCCACCAAAACCAACAGAAGTACAGAGCGCAAATCCGGACGGCCGCTCAAGAGCACGGCCGCTGCCATCACGGTTAGATAGGTGATGCTGCCAGTCAAATCAAAAAACTTCTCTGTCCTGTTGATAAACGATGGCACAAAAACAATCCACTGGATCAAGAAAGCAATAAATATGCAAATGGCATAAACAGGTAGACTAGCAAACCTCACACTACCGCTGCTTCCAGCCCAAGCCAGCCCAGCACCTACCAACATAACAACCGGGATTGCAATCCAAGCCTGTTTTTCAGCATCGCTCATCTTATTACTCCTTCCCTATTACAAATTGAGTTCACTGAAAAAAGATGCTTCCGGAACCTGATAGGTTTTAAAAGCCACCTCTCAGTGCTGGAAACTACATTCATATAAACTCGTCAAGTCTTTTTTCAGCAGACTCTTTATTACAAACGAAATTTACTCAATCATGCCACCAAAGTTTTTTTGAGCAAAACATCCGAACTGTCTCATACGTACATGGTTGTAGACGCAACAACGTATTAATCTATAATTTCATCCCAAACACCCAACCAACGCCCATGCGGAGAAAATCATGTCATCATCAACCAATGGACATTATCACTCAAAAGACAAAGGCTATGCTGTGGCAGATCTACAGCAGCGCTACGATGATAATTTTGTAGTTACGCCTGAATATCGCCAAGCACTGCCAGACTTACAAAACGGTGAGAACAACAGCCCCAAAGTAGAAATTCAGCACGTAGGCATTCATAACTTCAAAATCCCCATGCACGTGCATCGTCGTGAGGGTGGCACCCAGCTCATCCACTGTTCGGTAACAGGCAGCGTGTCTTTGGAAGCATACAAAAAAGGAATCAACATGAGCCGTATTATCCGCACCTTTTATGAGTATGAGGATGAAGAACTTACACCAGATCTGCTCCAGAATATCGCGAGGAGCTACCTTGAAAAACTAGACTCTTCTTCGGCCCGGATTGCGATCGCATTTGACTACCCCATCCGTGTTCCCAGCTTGCGCAGCGGGCTTTCCGGCTACCAGTATTATCCAGTTGTATTTGAGACGGTTATTGAGGCAGATGGGAATTTACGACACTTTATGCACCTAGATTTTGAGTACTCATCTGCTTGCCCGTGCAGCTATGAATTAGGGATACATGCAAGTAGCACGCGCGGCGTAGCGGTGGTGCCTCACAGCCAGCGCTCTGTGGCAAAGGTTTCGATCAACTACAACAAGCTCATCTGGATCGAAGACTTGGTAGAGATATGCCGCAGTGCGTTGGTGACAGAAACTCAAGTAATGGTTAAACGGGAAGATGAACAGGCCTTTGCAGAAATGAATGCGGCTACGCTTAAGTTTGTTGAGGATGCGGTCCGCTTGCTCTACACAGAACTAGACGAAGACAGCCGGATTCAAGACTTCCGCATATTTGCCAATCACATGGAGTCTTTGCACTCACACGATGCGATTAGCGTGGTGGTGAAGGGTGTTCAGGGTGGCTACAGTGCACACATTGATCCGTTTGGATATGGAGGCATGTAGCTGTTAGCTGTTAGCTGTTAGCTGTTAGCTGTTAGCTTTGATGGTAAATGATTGTTAGTCTGAGCAAGACTGTATTTTTGTTTTGTTGGTACTTTCTTCCCAACTTTACTCAGCAGCGTGCGTCTGAAACAGCAAATCCCTGCTATGCCCACATCTAATCGGCCGGTTTAGGAATTTCGCAGAAGTAAGAGTTAGGATCCCGCTGACCAGTCAGTAGCGCTTCAAAAAGCTCAGCTTGGGCCGAGCTAAACTGAACATCTTTGTCAGCCTGTCTCGAAGAAGCGTCTGGCTTGGCCCAAAGTGTAATATCACGCGCGGCCCATTCGCCCCCCCACCAAGAATCTCCTCTAAATTGAACGGCCGTCGTTCCAGCCGGAACCGGTGTCCAATAACTGCGGAAGTGTTCGTTGTCATTTGGTTTTGAGTGAGCTTGCTCAACTGGTGCTTGCCAAGATGCACCCCCATTAAATGACACTTCTAGATTGTCTCCAATACCCGCAAAACGCAAATAGCTACTTTCTGGGGCGGCCCGATCAACCACAAACATTTTTTCAGGAGTCGATGTCGTGATTAAGGTAGTTGATCCATGGATGAGATCAAACTGCTGGGCCGGATAAAGCGTCATGTTATCCCAATGAAATGTGTCTCCACCATTGTTGGCACACTCTTGTGGGAAAAAGGAAAACTCGCATAGTTTGTAAGGGGTATAGCTGTGATGGCCAAATTGCACGACTGACTCAGACCAATTAGGGCGTTTTAGCATTTCTGGAGCAGGCTGGTCGTGCCACCACAAATCGTATTCGGGGATACCAACTTTAAGCTGGCCATTTTTGACCCCAATATAGAATGTTGTGCGCACCTTTTTGCTCATCTCTAAAACTTCATGGTACTGACGATAATCATCAATATCTAGTCTAGTTTCTTGCCCATTCTCGTGCAGCGTAATTGTGAAATAGTTTTCTTGACGCAAGCGAATCTGAATCGCTTCAAGGGGTGCACCCTGCAAGTCAGGCTCAAACTCATGGATGGTAAGCTGCAAATTCTGATCGTACGGCGTAATCCATACATCAACCCAGTTGCGGGCCGGATTCACCCGATGGGTAGACATGTCAAACTGGATGAAAAAATCATCAGTTGTGTCTATTGTGCGATTAGGCGTGAAATAAATGAGCCCGTATCCCCCATTTTTAGACGCCCCATAATTCGCAGTCATCATATGATTTTTGCAAATATACAGATTGTCCTCATGGGCCGTAATCACGTGCGAGGCCGGTGGTGGCTCACAGTTTGGCCCATGGTGCGCAGGCATCGGAAGCATTTCATACAGTCGGTCTTGGTCCCGCTGATGAATGGTAATATCCCAGTTTTCATCAGTCCAAGTTTCTGGTGACTCTGGATCTCCGTCGAATGTTTCTAGAAAAACAAGTGCAGGGTCTAAAGGTGGTTCTAAATTGCTTGAATGCAGCGTGATTGGCAAAAAAATTAAACGATCAGCCGTTTGCTGCCCCATCACTCCATGGACTTGACCGCCAATTATCGCAATGGCAAGTAAAAATAAAAATCTGCTCAGTCCCCAATTAAATTGCACCATCTCCAATGTTTCCCTTGAGTGTTGATTGTCAGTCATCCTATTCAACTTGCTTATCTGTAACTGATGGCAAGCTGCTGCTCCTGACAATAAATATAGTAGAGCAGGTTTCTTACACTGTTAATCAACATTCAGTCGCCTTTTAATGTTGAATACAACTTTAAAGAGAAGCAAGCAAAACCGATGACATGTTAGAATTTTTCGCATGAACAAAGTTTATGCGTTTTGCCTTCTGGTCGGTTTTTGCACGCTTTTTGTGACAGGTTGTTCAGGCGGCACACCATTAACTGGGCAGATTCTCTACTTGCAAACGGACTCAAACGAGGCTTACCAGCTATTCCAGATTGACCCGAAAACTGATGATGCTGTGGGCAGGCAAATAACTTTTTTTGAGCAAAACATCCTTGATTTTGCCATTGCCCAAGACCATCAAATCGCTCTAACTCTGGAAGCAGACGATGGGAGCCACGATATCTGGGCAATTACAGGAAACGATGATGAGCCAATAAAGCTAATTGATTGTCAAGATTCTGTTTGTGGAAATCCAGTTTGGGCGCCACAGGGGGATTTATTCATTTTTGAGCGCCGCCCCATGGAAAATGGGGTTGTGGATGAGGACAAGCCATCGCTTTGGTGGTTTGATCTGAATGCAAGGCAGGCGATCCCTGTATTTGCGGGTGATGATTGGTATGGCCAAGAGGTGCGCTTTGCGGCCGATGGGAGCGCCATTTCTTATTTTGTTCAGGTCACGGACGAA
>JBCCSO010000366.1:0-5282 GCA_039199965.1 Chloroflexota bacterium
GGACAATCTAACGCAGTTCAAAGCACAAAACAGCAGCAGGCATCCAATTTGTGAAGTTTCTCTACATCCTTTTGCTTTAGCCTGTTCGGATGGGTAGTATCCAGAGAAAGCTATGACCGATTTGTATCTTGGTGAACGCATACGTCAGATGAGTTGGCCGGGCCTTCTTATATGGGCCGGTATCATTCTGACGCTAACTGCCCCACTTATAAAAGGGTGGCGCATTTATCGTTCAGCAACCAGCTTACAGGCACATATCACCACGCTTCAAACAGAGGTGGATGGGGGTCTCAGCAAACTTGATACCAATGTGCTTGAAATTGAAATATTAGCGATTCGGCGTGAAGCACAACTGCTGCACGCAGAGCTTGAGCCCTTGCTGCCGATTACACCCTATCTCACTTGGGTACCGCGCGTGGGCGATCTAATGCCGGTGACCCCAGAGCTTTTGTCGCTCATGGACAATGGAACTTTCATTGCGGCCGACTTGGGGGTAGAAATGCTTCCTGCTATTTCAGTTCTGCAAGATGACTCAACGGAAATGATTGAAAAAGTACCGGAGCTGCTTGGAGTCATAGATGAAGCGGATGCAAGCTTAGAGCGAACCTCTTTAATTTGGCCTGAAATCGAGCGTGATCTACAGAAAATTTTAGACACCCCGGCCGCTCGCGATGCGCTGCCTTGGCAAGTTAGGCAGCTGCTCCCAACTATCGAACCACTTTTACCGCTGGCTCCCAAAGGGTTAGAAGCGGTCCGGGTTCTGCCAGAAATCGGGGCTTTAGATACCCGCCGATCCTATTTGATTGTGGGTCAAAACAGTGACGAGCTGCGGCCGACCGGTGGTTTCTTATCTATGACGATGGCGGTAGGCATTGAGAACGGTATGCTACGCGGCAATAGAATTACAGATGCCAACGTGGTAGATAACTATTTCGATAAGCCATACGGCGATCCACCGGCCGCCATGCGCGAGTTCATGGGAATTGATCTATGGCTTTTCCGTGACTCAAACTATTGGCCTGACTTCCCCACATCCGGCCGGAAAATGATGGAATTCTACACCTATGGCACAGACATTGATCTAGACGGTATCGCAGCGTTTGACATTCGCTTTATCAGCCGCCTTATCGGTGCAATTGGCCCCATTCCCGTACCCAACAGTGACATTTCATTAACCGGCGAAAACACTCTTGAGATTTTAGAACAGGCTTGGTCAGACGGGCTTGAAATCGGCGGGGTAGATCGTAAAGACTTCTTGGGTAACATTGCGGCCGGATTGATCCAGCACGTACAGAGTGATCAATTTAGCCCTGATATCGCCGCGCTGGCCATCATCCTAGATGAATCATTTAACGATAAGTCACTGCAGGTATACATTGACGCTGATGAAGAGAAGTTAGCATTTGCCAAAATGGGCGTGAATGGTCAAATCAGCTATGGGCAGGACGAAGATTTGCTGTTGTTTACCGAAAGTAGTGTCGGCATCAACAAATCAAATCGTCTGCTAGAGCGAGAAATGCGCTATACGATCGACCTATCTACGGATGGCAGCGCAACATCACAGCTAGAGGTAACGTGGGCCCATGGCGGTTTACCTACAGACGGCTGTCCTTTGAGTGATTTTTCCTACCGGGCTGGGGCGCAATATGCAGAAATGATTCAAGCATGTAATTGGAACCATGTGCGGCTGTATGCACCTGAGGGTTCCCAACTAATTAGCTCAACACAAGCAGGAATCCCGGCCGCAGAAATGCTCACAGATACAAAGTGGGCCGGAAACACTCGTCAATTACAAAACGATTTGGCAAATTTTACGGTTCTTGAAAATCTAGTTCTAGTCCGATCAGGCAATACAGAATCATTCAAAGTAAGCTATCTTCAAGAAAATGTCATTATTCCGCTTGACTCAGGTCATAATTTTTACAGACTCAATTTGATTAGGCAAGCAGGCGTTTATCCCTATCCGGAAACTGAAATAGTTGTTACGCTTCCAGAAGGCCAAAAATTTATATCGGCCAGTCAACAACCTGACCAAGTGAACAGTAGCACAATTATTTTCAAAACAGTCTTAAACGCAGATCAACAAATTGATGTCGTATTCTCACGGGATTAATTAATCAATTATTCATTTTTGATTAGGAAAACGGCAGGCTAGGCTTTGTTTTGTTATATTTGAAGCCTAAGCGATCTATAGGATTAAGAGTTGGATTATTAAAGTAGCAGTGTTTGGGACCGAGGAAGTTTAACAAACATTATTTGATTGCTACTAAGAGCCAATTTCAAAAACCTCACTACTCACCCACAAACTCTAAAAATTTGGTTTCCGTTTAACAAGCATTCATCTTAGGAAGATGTTTCAAGGTGTTTGGTTCAAAAAAATTTATTGGTGGAGAATTAGATGAAGCTGGCTAAGGGAAAAATTATAGCCATCATTTTGATGGGTCTAACGTTGGCATTTATCAGCATATCTGCAGCATATGCCAGTATAGGCACACCTTATTCCCCTATTGCCCAAACGGTTCCAACCCGTACCCCGATCCCTCAACCTACAGAACCGCAACCAACAAAAAAACCCCAGCAAAACAATAACGACAACAATAATAACCAGCCACAGCCCACTGCGGTCCCGACAGAAACGCCGTACGTTCCCCCAACCCTTGTGTCAGATGTTGTACAACTAGATCGGTGCGGTGATCCATTTTTCGTCGCAGCGTTTGGTGGTGTTAACGTCCGAAGCATTCCGAGCACAGACGGGGAAATTGTGGGCAAAATGTTATTCCTAGACACACGTCAAGTTTTGGCTCGAACCGCCAATGACACTTGGTGGCAAATTTTGCTCCCAGATACGACAACCGGTTGGGTATTTGACGGTGCTGGAGAAATGATTGGCTCAATGGAAAGCGTTCCGGTTGTCAATGCGGATGGCTCTCCAGTTCAAGAGGTCTCTTGGCAACCAACGCCCGATGCATTCTGCCCCACAATGACGCCATCACCAACACCTACAAGTACTGCGACTCCTGTTCCAACAAGCACGCCTACACCAGAGCCCTCACCAACAGCGACGGTAGAATCAGTTCCAACACAACCGGCCGTTTCTGCTAAGCCAAGTCAGTCTGATGATGATGGGTCAGGCAGCAATGTTGAAGCCGCTGCTGACAGACAGGATGATATTATTTCTTCTCTACCTGACACACAAGAAATCGCAGAGATATCTACAGATATCGAACCAATCCAATCTGAAGCGATAGACCAGTTAGAGCTTCCAAACTCAACAGACAGTTCGTCTCAGGTGGTAGGTTCAGGTAGATTTAACTGGCCAATCTTGGCTGGAATAGCCCTCATCATCTTTGGCTCCATTGCTCTCTTTATTCAACGCCGACAAGATCCAACAACAAGTTAGTAAAAAGTAAGGTCAGCCACTATTTAGTGCTTCGTCAAAGAAATATGGCTATTACTTTGTAATAAAAGTATTTGCAAAATGTGCGCTCGCCTTCGACAAGCTCAGGCTACCTCTCTCTGCAAAGGCTGAGCCTGTCGAAGCCGGAACTTGCAGTTATAAACAATTTAAAGTTTTAAATATTACAGAGTACGATGTTGAAATCTCGAAGAACACGTAAAGCTTTTTCATTTGGAAACAGCTATCGTGTAAAAGAAGTCTGATGAAGCGTGAGGGCTTTGCTCAACCTATTGAGCCGTATTGTCGCCGTAATAGAGTGGGCACGACGGGACGCCGATCACAGCATTCTACAAAACTACTTTGTTTGTACTTAGAAGCACTCTCTAAAATTGCATAGCGTTAACTAAGAATGGCGTTCACTCTCTCTATACGTCTCTTGAAGGAAGGTATCGTGCTGATTCAGCAATAGGCACAGAAGGTTCCAACCACATTTATTTTTTAGGCCCACATCTTAAGGTATGAATTGTAATTTCCGGTGGGCAAAAATAGCGCACAGGCACACCACACCCTCCTGTTCCGGGTGAGGTATACCCTTGAAGTTTGTTACCATATGTCCAAGCGCCGTTGATCATCCGTCTCGGTTGATCCCCATAAACCAAAATCGGAATCCGGCCGGGCAAACAAATCTGCCCACCGTGCGTGTGACCAGCCAGCATAAAGTCAACATCGTATTCGGCCGCGCTTTTATAGTTTTCCGGTGCATGGGAAAGCAAAATTTTGACAGCACCCTGAGGCACATTTTCATACGCACCTTGGAAGTCATCTAGCTGATAAAGGTGCGGATCATCAACACCGGTCAGCCAGATCACATCGCCATCTTTTTCAATCGGAATAGACTCATTAATCAAGAAAGTCATACCGGCTTCATCTTCAAGCGGCTTCACAAACTCAACAAAGTCATGGTTCCCCAAGACGCAGTAAACTGGCTTTTTCAAGATCGGCATAAAAGCGATGGTTTCATCTACAGCCATTTGATAAGACCCGCCTGTACTGGCCCTATAATCCCCTGTATTGACGGCTAAATCATATTCAACATTCTTAACGGCTTCCGCTACCGCATGTTTTAAATTTGTGTCAATATCAAGGTGTAGGTCGCTTAGCTGCAGTATGCGATAACCATCAAACGCTGCAGGCAGGTTATCGATAAACACTTCATTTTCCACTGTTTGGATATCAAGCAGATTTCGATTCCCCCAATTGTATAACCCTGTCAATCTGAGGATCCAGTAGAGGATAACCATAATCCATTCAGAATTCTCAATGTGCAATAAGCGACGGCCGCGATCAAATACCTTATCGGCGTGGCGGATTTGTTTCTGCAAGCGGATACGAAGAAATGGCTCCCCAAATCGTTCGATAAGGTACTCAAACATACCTGCGTTGCTGCTCTGTGCAGCCTCAAATTCAACAGTGCTTAGCTGTTCTTGCTCAAGGTAATCCATTTCGGCCGGAGAATCTAATCTTTCCATAGATCAATTTTTTCTTTAGAAACTAAATATCTTAATTATTTTGCAGTCTGAAGAATAAACAAATAGCGATAAAGTTTTATAAAATCGGCTACGTTTCTAAGAAATAAGATTTGAGTCACTGTTTCAAGCAACATGCCATTTCAATTTCCTATGAAGCAGAGTTGAAAGAACCAAGATAGCTATTTTATCTTCTGTACTATGCTTCTGGTGTCGGTTTTTCCGGCGTGGGTTCTTCAGTGGGTTCTTCAGTGGGGATTTCAGCAGGAGAAGTTGGTGATGGCTCGGGCGTGCTAGCTGGGGGAATGGGCGTTTCTAGTGCAACAGGGGTATCCGTTGGTGAAACGTCAGGAGTATCC
>JBCCSO010000367.1:0-5281 GCA_039199965.1 Chloroflexota bacterium
ATTTAATTTGGAGAGTCTCCAAAATCCGGGGCTTTTTCTTCTAAAAACCCGGTAACAATCGCTGTGTATCCCGGTGGATTCTCATGAAAGGCGGCCCCGTGCCGATCAGTCCAAGGGGTAATGTGCAGTTCAGTTGTCGCTGGATTCGCATTGGCAAATATATTTTCCGAATGAAATGCCCCTGTGAATCCGTCCCGTTCAGAGTGGAGCAGAAGAATCGGCGTTTGCTTACCAATCACTGTATCCTGTGGAGCCACCTCGTCGAAGACCATGTCTCCACGCATGTTTGTGATAAGTTTGATAATGGGATTGAAAATGGACACGTATGCCCCATAGTCTGCAGCGCCGCGTGCCAGAATAATTGTCTCCATATCTTGATAGGCAGAGTCTGCAACCACAAAAGCAAGATCATCTCGTACGGCTAGCGTTTGGAGAGATGTAGCCGCTCCATACGATGTGCCAACAAGTCCGATTTGACCGGGCTCAATGCCAGCATGTTGGCTAACCCAATCAACCACTTTAGCTGCGTCCTCTCTTTCGTGGTAACCAAAGGTCAACGCGGCCGGATCTGATTCTCCGTGGCCGCGTGCGTCATACGCCAGCACATCACAGCCGTAACCCCAATAGATGGGAGCGTAGTCGATTAGCTCATTCCGATTGCTGGTGTGGCCGTGCAGCAACACTACGGCACACTGCCCATCGGCCGGATTGTCAAAGTAATTTCCGGCAAGACTGATCTCATCAGTCACCTCAATGTCCACCTTCTCCCACCCGTCTACATCCCACTGAGGGGCATCATCCGCAATCGCCAGCTCAACCGGTTTGGGTAAATCATGCTCACCACCAAAGAGAATCACCCCTGAAAAGAAAAAGCCTACTCCAACATAAATTAAGAGCAGAAGAATTAAAACTGAACCAACTATTTTACGCATCATGTGATGTCACCTTTTTTAAGTAGTGCTAGCATGCTGAGATAGATCTTCGGTTAAACCAACCTGCGATAGCCAGAAGGTTTAATACAAAATTGAATAAATCTATCACGATCGCTGCAATTCATGAAAATTGTAAAAAGACGTTTGAGCTGGTTCACTTTTTAGGGCTTTTGGCAGGCTTTTGCAAAGTAAGTCAGTTCGAATCATAGATTGAAAATCGATGAGTTATTTCACGCTTAAGGCAACTAGTTGGCGCAATTAACAACGCAATAAAGTCATTAATGATGTACGATAATTCAAACAGGAAAAAGGCCCAAACATTCAGTGCTTGCCAATATTAACAATTATTGTCTGGAACATTTCTTAGGCTTCGTTGGCTCACCTGATTTGTTTTCTGTAATTAGCTACGCTAGATAATACAATGCGTATCGATTTACCATCCCTTTAAATTGCATAACATTTGATCATATAACTGAAAATAATCACTCTCTTAAACGGTCCAGCAATTTATTGAGCTCTTTTGCTTCGTTCTCACTCAGCTTCTGCCCAAATGAACGATTTTTTTTCATCTCTTTATCGATAATCTGCAAGTTTTGCTTACCCGTTAAAGAAAGAACCACATTGACACTTCGTCGATTGTCTGGGTTAAGCTCACGTTCAATCCAGCCCATACTTACTAATTTATCTATTAATCGCGTTAAGTCGCTCCTTTTATTTAATAATCGATCTCGTATCTCACCGATCGAAACCGGTTTTGAATAAAACACCTCAAGAATTTTCAAAACATTGTAATGCTGGTCATTCAGCTTGTAAGGTTTAAGAACCCTAAGTGTTTGCTCAAAAAATACATTGTAAGAGTAAACAAGATTTACAAGAGCCCTTTCTTTTTCGTTTTTGAACGGCCGTCTAAGCAATTCGGATTCAGTAGATTGCATGCTGCTTTATTTTTATGTTTTTACGTTATTTGTTATAACGCAAGTTTAGCTTATTCAATATGCTATGACAACTATGTACTAGATTGGGTTTCTTCAATTCACATGACCAGCAGAGAAAATCTCTACTGGTCAACTATTTGTCTTCATCTTTCTCACCTTCAAAAGGATCAAGTTTGAAGGTTGTGAAGCTAAGCCTATGATGATTGATTTCCAATTTTTCTTGTGATCATCTCTCCGACTCTATTCAGAGGAGACGATGTTGCTAAGAATTGACTTTTAACTTCATAAAGAAATTCGTCCATTGTACGAGGGTAACGCCCTAGAATTTTTTGAATCGAGTCACTAGGCTTCTCAGGGATATGTACCGCCAATTGCTGAAGTTCAACGATATGCTGGGCTAGCCAATCTGGCAGCCCAGCCTTTTGAACTAAAAGATCATAATGGGATTTGGGTTGAAGGTTTTGGTACTTCACATATTGCCCAGTAACAAATGTTAGGCGTTCCGCAAACTCATCATTCGTGATAACTTCTGGCCCTGCAACCATAATTGCATCAACATCTAATCTTTGCGGTTGCAGCAAAAGTTTAACGGCTACTTCCGCAACGTCACGACAATCTACATAATTTCGGGGTGATGTGTCAGCAGAGCCAAAAATCGACTTCGTACGTTTAATGATATGTGCCTCACGTAACCAATTTTGCATAAACGCGTAGGAACGGATTGAACACACATCTAAACCACTCTCATTAAGATAAGCCTCAATCTCGCGATGCCAATCTGAAACTGCAACCGATGCATTTTCACCTACAAGCGGGGCTGACATTTTAATAATTCGTTTAACACCAACTTGTTTGGCAATATCTATAAACTGGGTCTCGATTTTTACTTGATTTGGATTAGTACCGATTAGCAAAAAGAGAGAGTCAATACCTTCTAATGCTCGTGCAAGATCATTCGGTAAATCGTGATTGATTGCCACATAACCTACACGATATGGTTGATTGCGCACAGGAACAGGTACTTCTCGATTCGAATGACGCAAAATGCCGCGTACATGGCAGTTTTGCTTAGAAAGTAATTTCATTACTTCGCTGCCAAGCGTTCCCGTACAGCCAACTACACCAATTAGTGGTTTCTTAACGATATATTTGTTCATGATTTTATATTTACTCCTAAGAAATTAGCCAGTTACCAAGAAAAACTTTTTCATGATTCGCTCAACGATTGGGAAGGTGATTGTTCCAACCGGAATTGAAACGACAAAACCCATCAAAGCGCTCTGCAGCCAGATCATAATAAATAAATTTGTGAAGCCGATATTAAAGGCCATTAGCACAAAAGATATTGCGAACGACATCACCAACCCGATCAATACACCTTGGATAAATCCATACATACCTTTACTGATTTTCATTTTGAACTCCTAAAATAAATTCGATTGTTTTTACTTGTTTTGTGATAACAAATATTTGAGAAATTTTTTTTACTCTCGCATTCGGTCTAACAATTTGTTTAGCGCAGTTGCATCTTTTTCGCTCAGCTTTTGTCCAAATAAGCGATTTTGCTGCATATCTTTATCGATCGCCCACAAATTTTGCTTCCCACACGGTGAAAGCGTGACGTTTATACTTCGTCGATTCTCTTGATTTAGTTTACGCTCTATCCAACCCATATGAACTAATTTATCGATTAGCCGAGTTAGGTCACTCCTCCTATTCAACAATTGCTTCCGAACCTCGCCTATTGAAATTGGCTTTGGGTAGGATTTCTCAAGAATTTTGAGAACGTTATAGTGTTGATCATTTAGTCTGTAAGCCTTCAGAACATTGGACGTTTGTTCAAAAAATACGTTATAAGCATAGACAAACTTTACACGAACCTTTTCTTGCTCGTTCTTGGGTAGGTTAGTTTGTAAATTATGCTTGTAGTCTGTTTTCATGCCAAGAAATTATATGTTAAAACTTTATTTGTTATAACAACATTTTAGACTAATTACAATTTCTTGTCAACCCCATTCTTGAGAAATTTCCAAAGTGGGCTGGCCACCCTATTCAAAACAAACATGACCGCACAATTCTCAGCGATCATCCCAATTCAAAAATGTGCTTATGGTGGTGACAATCTCGTTATACAGTGCATCTCCATTCATACCGTTTGTCATCACGACAACGCCTGCATTTTGATTAGGGTACCCTCTCAGCGTACAGCTAAAACCGGCATTAGACCCAGAGTGAGCGTAAAAGAATGCTGTGGATTGGGGATCACCGCTCGTAAAAATACCTGTGCTTTCGTTAACCATCGTGTCAATCAGATCTTTCTCAAGAATTTTCTTCCCGTTGATCATCCCCTTTTGATTTAAAAGAATAATGAACTGACACAGATCAACCGGAGTTGAATACAAACCGGCCGCGGCCGATTCAGGATAACGGAACCTCTTACCCGGAATTGGATTCCTGTTCCAATCATGACCGGCCGCAAACTGATCTTGATCAATGGAAGGCTCCACTTGAAAAGTACTGTGTGACATCTCAAGTGGAGATAACACTTTTTCTTTCATCCATTGATCAAACGACGATTCGGTTAATTCTTCCAGCAGGCGAGTCATCAACACATAGCCTGCCCCCGAGTAGTATCCTCCATCAGGAGCTGTATCGGGCTGATAGGTCAATTGAATTTGTGGAGAATTTGAAGGAGAACTTCCCTCAAGAATTTCCACAAGGGTGGGCACTTTTACCCCATCTGGATATCCGATAAACCCGCCAAAGTTGTTGCACGGTAGATTTTTAAGGCCCCGGCCGCTAATGCCCCCGTTATGTTTTAAGAGCCTGCGCAACGTTACCTCTCTGAGCCACTCAGGGTCAGCATTTACACATACGGGCAAATCCCAATTCAAATGTGGGTTCACATCTTCATCCAGACCGATCAGCTTGTCTTGAACCAGTCTCAAAAAGCCAATAGCAGAAATTGGTTTACTAATTGATGCCGCTTGAAAAATTGAACTCGAGCGCACGGCATCGTTTGTATTGGCATCAAGTACGCCAAATCCTTGAGACCAAGCAACTTCGTTATCCTGAACAAGGGCCAAGCTTAGACCGGGCACATTGTAGTGACGCATTCGGTTCAGAATAGTCTGCGAGCTTCCATCAATTTGGATGACGATATCCTCGATGTTCATTTCAAAATTCACCTACTCCAAATCAGGCAAGGTTCCCAAATCTTTGCAAACGATCTGCAGAATGTGTGCAGAATCAAAACCTATACTCCTCTTATCAAATGAAATAAAGCGTGATCTGGTTTGCAAAGGCATGAGTCCGGGCATCACATATCACGACAAACGGAGTAATTATGAACGCGGTTTTGGAAAAAGAACAGACGATTATCGAAGAGGGACAATCTTTCAGACCAGCTCAACA
>JBCCSO010000368.1:0-5273 GCA_039199965.1 Chloroflexota bacterium
GCAAACAACTGAGCGCATTCGAGCCGGGGATGACCCGCATACGGCTGATATTGATTTTCATATTAGCTTGGCCCAGTACACCAAAAACCCTTTTTTTGCGGAGTTAATGTCAGCACTTGTGACGGGACTCATCGATGCCTTTGCCCATCTTTGGACAGATGGGGGGGAAGATCTACCTGAAACGATCATTAGTGATCACCGAAATCTGGTGCAAGCCATCGCTGATCAAGACCCAGATTCGGCCGCCCTGTATGTTACAAAGCATGTGGACTTATGTAAACGTATTACCTCATAAAAACCGGCCGAAAATTTACCCATCTTTAGGCCTATTCGGTACAAATCTCTCAAGTTAAACCCTAAGCCGTCTATCTCCATATGTTTTAATATTGGTTGGAGAGTTTGTGGCGTATGGTTTTTGATTCTGACAGAAAAAAAGCATCAATCAAGAGCGACAGAGAACGAGTTGTCGGCGAGAATATCCTTAACATTCAGCCGCTGTTGATTTTTTCTGCATCTGCTGGAGCCATATTTTTTATCTTATTGATTTTAGTTTCTGTGCTTCAAGCCTCAGGAATTATGGATCCAATCCTTGAGATTACACGACTTGAAATGCTCAGTTACGTTACTGTAACTGGACTTTCGGTCGTTATCTGTTTGTATGCGGCACGGCTTGCTAAAGAAGGTAAAGGAAGGGCTGCTTTTACAATCGCTGCAACTTTTATGTTTGCATCTTTTTATGCGGTCGTGATTGCTAGTCCGTTTGGATTTTATGAACCCGGGTTATTTTTTATTTCATGCTCAATGATTTTCGCTAGCCTGTTTGTGCGTGAGGAAAACATCCGGTGGATATCACTGGCAAGCTGTGGTGTTATTTTTTTTGCTCTTGCTCTTGAGCAATTTGGCTTCAAAGAAACAGGCTATCCGCTACCAACTACTTATCAAGCAACCACAATCGTTATCTCATTTTTCACCATTCAATTTCTTTTGCGTCGTACACTATACTTCTTGAGAACTCAGTCTGATGAGCTGATTATTCAGAAAGAACAGATTTTAGAGTACCAGAACGAGCTTGAAGATATGGTTCAAATGCGTACATCCGATCTGATTTCTGAGAAAAACAAAGCGATACAGGCGAATCTGGCAAAGTCTCAATTTTTAGCTAATATGAGCCACGAGCTTCGCACACCGCTCAACGCAATTATTGGTTATGGTGAAATTGTAGTTGAAGAACTAGAGGACATTGATTATGACAAGCAAGTTGTATCAACAGATGTTGTTAAGATTGTTGATGCAGGCCGTAATTTGCTTGAACTTATTAATAATGTTCTTGATTTTTCAAAAATTGAAGCCAATCAGATGACGATACGCATAGAGAAGATATATGTCAGTCAAATCATTTATGAATCGGTCACAATCATTGAGCCCCTGTTAGGCAAAACTGGTAACGTCATCCACGTTTCAAGCATCGAACCCGGTCTTTCAGCATATGGTGATCATCAAAAATTGAAGCAAGTTCTAATAAATTTGCTTGGAAATGCAAATAAATTTACGGAAAAAGGTTCGATCATTGTGACGGTAATTGATCAAGCTGAGCACGTAAAAATTTCTGTAGCGGATACAGGGATTGGTATGCGGCCAGAATTTATACGCCAGTTGTTTCAGCCATTTGCTCAGGCTGAAAACGATTTTAGTCGTAAATTTGAAGGAACTGGCTTAGGGCTGGCTATCTCAAAACGTTTTGTTGAACTGATGAACGGGACCATCAGTGTTGAGTCTAAGTTCGGTCAAGGTACCGTTTTCAATGTTTTCATACCAAAACAGACTCCATTAGTGCAAATCCGCAATGAAAGACAAAAGCAGCTTTTGGGAAGTAGCGTAGTTGAGTAGTTGATAAAATGAAGAAATTAATTAGATCAATTTATTCAAGAATTCAACCGGATTTTTCTGAAATTTATTATGATGAGGTAGAGCTGAGCAAAGCAGAACATTTCTTCTTAGCTGTTTTTGTCGGGCTAGTGATTACGGGATTGGCCTTTATTTTTAGTGTCGTTGGCGTTTTCGTAGAAGGCAGTGCATTCTTTGAATTTGATCGTGCTGTGAATACGACCGTTGTAACAGCTGTGGTAGCGGTGGGGCTAATTGGCGCTTATTTCCTGCTGATCCTTGGCTATGATACGATTGCTTATACATTTGTCTTTCTGATTGCATTCTTTGGATTTTGGGGAGGTCTTTATTGGACGACAAGCGATGGCTTATATGATCCTTCTATTATGCTTGGTCTGTCTATCATGGTCATTATGAGCTACTTTCTGAGTGACCACTACATACAGTACTTTGCTTGGGGTAGTATTGCTGCAATTTTGGGACTCTTTGCACTAGATTACTCAGGCTATATTGAATCCAGCCATCCAGAAGTCCAACCCTATCATCTTTCTGTTGTCATTATTGCGTTCCTCTTGGTCCAGTACTTTCTAAGAATGATAATCCGCAATGCAAACATGCATTCTGTCCAACTATTCCAAAATAGAGATGACCTGCGCAAGTACCAAGAGGAATTGGAAAACTTGGTTGAGCAGCGGACAGTGGAATTAATTGATGCGCGGGATCGCGCTGAATCTGCAAATGTTTCAAAGTCTCAGTTTTTGGCTAATATGAGTCATGAACTGCGTACACCTTTGAACGCAATCATTGGCTACAGTGAAATGTTAGGTGAGGATTTAAGCGACTGGAACGATAGTGAAACAGTCGAAATGCAGGATGATGCGACCCGCATCCATCAAGCTGCACGCAATCTGCTTGAACTTATTAACTCAATTCTTGACCTGTCTAAGGTGGAAGCAAACGAAATGATTTTGCATCTACAGCCGGTCAAGGTTGCATACCTGATTGACGATGTGATCTCTTTATTTGGCCCCCTTGTGTCTAAAAACCACAATCAACTCATCATGCACGAAATCCCGAGTGATCTTGTGGCGTATGCCGATAAGGTTAAACTGCGGCAGGTGCTGATCAATTTGTTGGGAAACGCAAATAAATTCACGAAAAACGGCCGGATTATTTTGGCTGCGATTAAAACTCATAATGACGTCAGAATTACCGTGACAGATACTGGCATAGGCATTTCCGAAGAGTTTCTGCCCAATCTGTTTAAGCCTTTCCGCCAAGAAGAAGGGGACTTAAGTCGAAAGTATCAGGGAACCGGATTAGGGTTGGCAATTACCAAGTCGTTTATAGAAATGATGGGGGGAACTATCCATGTTGATACGGCCGTGGGCAAAGGGACTACATTCAGTATTTTTATTCCTGTCTACTACGATCACATTTATGGTGGACAGCGTAAGGATATCATCGATTTGATGCCGGATTTAGTCACTAAGCAGTTGCGATAGTATTCTATAAATTACAAAAGAACCTTTGGGGTTTTCAGGAATCAACCCGAGTTGCCACCAACGCTTGATTTTTGAAAATTTTACGCTACGTGAGCGGCCTTGGGTTGCCTAACTTAGTAAACCATCTGCGTTATGCCCCAGTAAAAATCGGGTTCAGCAGGGATGAGACTGAAATAGGAAAGCAGAAAACTTACCCGCTCAAAATCATATCTGCGCACTTTTCACCTATCATTATTGATGGGGCATTTGTGTTGGCGTTGACAATTTCTGGCATGATTGATGCGTCTGCAACCCGCAGACCGCTGATTCCGTGTACTTTGAGATTTGGACTGACAACGGCCATCGGGTCAACGCCCATTTTACATGTGCCAGTTGGGTGATAGAGGGACTGTGTGTTTTGGCGGATGTGATCTTCAATTTCTGCATCGGTTTGAATTTCGGCTGATGGTAAGTATGGTGATCCGATGAATTTTGCGAGTGCAGGTTGTCTGCCAATTTCTCTCGCAATTTTGACACCTTTAATCAGAACTTCTAAATCATCTGGATGGGAAAGATAATTTGGCTGTATCTTCGGATAGTCAGAAGGATCGCTTGACTTTAACTCAATTTGGCCTCTGCTTTTGACTTTGACTAAAGTGGGGCCAATGCTCAGTCCATGCAGTGGCTTGCCGTTTTCTTCTGGGTTTTCGAATCCGTGTCGAATGAAAAAGCCCGGTGCAAAGTGAAACTGTAGCTCGGGGGCTTTTGATTCGGGGTCTAATTTTACAAATCCACCTGACTCACCAATGTTAGAAGTGAGCATGCCTCGCTTAAAAAGAATATATTTCGCTAATTGCCCAAGGGTTTCGGCCCCTGCTAGGGTATTTTTTTCTTTGGCATGGAACGTAACCATCGTAGCCAGATGATCCTGTAAATTATGCCCTACACCGGGTAGGTCCATTTGAACGTCAACCCCTACATCTTTTAGGTGATCGGCCGGGCCAACCCCAGATAGCATGAGCAGTTGCGGGGAGTTGATTGAGCCTCCACACAGGATAACTTCTTTATTTGCTGTAACAATCTTTTTGGTTCCGTTTTGGGTATATTCCACTCCTGTGCAATGCTTATTCTCAATAATTAGCTTTGTAACAAGCGCGTGTGTTTCAGCTTGCAGGTTAGCTCGACCAAGGGCTGGCTTTAAATATGCAACCGCCGTGCTATTCCTCGAACCTTTCTTTTGCGTTACTTGATAGTAGCCAAAGCCTTCTTGTTCCCCATCATTGAAATCTTTGTTGGATTTATACCCAGCTTGGATCGCGGCCGAAACAAATGCGCCACTAATTTGGCTAGGGTCTCGAAGATCCATAACGTTGAGTGGTCCACCTCTACCATGCATGCCCTCTAAGCTGCTGTCTCCTCGTTCTTGATTCTGCGCCTTTTTGAAATAGGGTAGAACATCTTCCCACCCCCATTCTTCATTTCCCTTTTCAGCCCATCCGTCATAATCGGACGGAGCACCCCGCTGGTAAATCATCGCATTGATCGAACTGGATCCACCCAGCATTTTTCCTCTTGGCCAGTAGAGCTTTAGGCCGTTCATACTTTCCTGAGGCTCAGTTTCATATGCCCAATCGTTTTCAGTTTTAAACAGTGCGCTGAATGCCGCTGGAATATGAATTTCTTTGGCTTTGTCTGGACCACCTGCTTCCAAAACGAGAACGCTATTTCGGCCGTTTTCACTCATCCTATTTGCTACCACACAGCCTGCTGATCCAGCACCAATTACCACATAGTCAAAGTTCATGATACTTCTTTTCCTGTTAATTATTTAAAATTCCTTTAAATTTAGTACTCTGTAACATTAAAAATCTTAATTCTATGTGACTGCGAGTTCCGGCTTCGACA
>JBCCSO010000369.1:0-5252 GCA_039199965.1 Chloroflexota bacterium
GAAGAAAGAGTCCGATGGTGAACAGCTGCATGATCTCACGAGCATAATTTTCATCCGGAAAACGCCCCATCCCTAAATTGGTTTTGCGGTTGCCCGCGTGACTCAAAAATGAGCCCATAACCGGATGCATGGTGACGTCGTAAAGCAAGTCACGGAAGTTACCGAATGCGTTTCTGAGCAGCATGTCGTAGTAGTCACCTACGCCGTTGCCAAAGCTGTACAGGTCAGAATTTTCGGTCGAGATCACAAAGATTTCGCTCAGGGCCAGCGCCACCCGCTGCCGGAGCAAATCATCGCCCATCATCATGGCGTCCCACAGCGCATATCGGAAAACAGAACGATCGGGTGATGAAGTAGCAATTTCTTCTACAGGAAAGATGTCGTAAATCGCTTCCAAAATCTGGCTTTGCGGGGTGTTAAACTGCTCGTCCAGCCACGCTTCAATTCCGATGCTCTCCACATAGTTAATGAGATTCATGTCTGCACCAAAGGTAGCTTGGGCCAAGAAGCGAGCGGCCTGCTGCGTGCTGGTCAGGCTGTTCGGCCGGCGGCCGCTCCGGCTTTGGATCGATTGGGTGTCGAAGGCGGCCGGGTTTGCCATGCGTCGAAAGAGTTCTCTGCGATTAACTGCGTTGCTCATGCGTCACCTCTTTAACTAAAAGGATTTGATCGCTGGTTTGCGCAGACTGCGATTGCGATCGTTTGCCAAAATGCATCTTAAGCGGGCATTTTCCTGATTTACAATTGTGCTGATTTGGGCACGCTTTTGGAGTGGTTTGTTTTCTATTCATCGTCACTTCCCTGCCGAAAGCATTTCGGCTGTAAGATTTGTTGTAAGGAAACCCTGGAACTGAGTTTCAGTGGGTAAAACCTGACACAGTTGAGATGTTAAGAGTGTAGAAAACGGGTGGCAGAATAGGAATGAAAGGGGGATGAGCGGTATCAAACTGGGTTGAACGGCGGCATTCCGCCAGTGAGCGGTCATCATGGAGGGCGGTTAAAAGACTACCGTTTGTCGATTTTCCTCTCTATAATTTGACACGATGGCGAATCCTCCAGACCAAATAAGCGGCTCTGTTGAGCGTATTACCTACTACAATGCTGAAAACGGCTATACCGTGATGCGGCTGAATCCTGATAAACGCGGGATGCTGCCGTTCAAGTACGCCAGCGGCAAAGATCGGTTTATTACCGTTGTGGGAAACCTGCCAGAGGTGCAGCCGGGGGAATGGCTTAAGTTGACGGGCAAATGGCTCAATCACCCGAAACACGGCCGCCAGTTCACGGCCGAAAAATGTACTCAATCCCTTCCTGCCAACGTTGAGGGGATTAAGCGCTATTTAGGCTCTGGCATGATTCGGGGGGTGGGCAAAGTGATGGCCGGTCGCATTGTTGACATGTTTGGCGAAGACACCTTGGACGTTATCGAGAAACATCCTGAAAAATTGAGCAGCGTCATCGGCATTGGCAAAAAGCGGGTCTACGGCATTCAAAAGGCGTGGGACGAGCAAAAGTCGATCAAAGAGGTCATGATCTTTTTGCAGTCGCACGGGGTGACAACCGGGCTGGCGACCAAGATCTACAAAAAATATGGGGATGATGCGCTCCAAGTGGTGCAGCAGACGCCGTACAAAATGGTGGCAGACATCCACGGGATCGGTTTTAAATCGGCCGACAAGATTGCCCAAGCGCTGGGACTCAAGCCGGATGACCCTGGCCGGATCGAAGCGGGGATTGCTTACACGCTCAACGACATGTCGCAGCAAGGGCACGTCTATGTACCGCAGTCAGAGCTAGAACCAAAAGCGAGCGAAATTTTGGGGGTGGCCGAAGAAAAGGTAACCTACATCATCGAAACGCTGGAAGAAAGCGACCTGATCAAGCGGGAAAAACTGGCTGACGATAAAGACAAGCTGGGTAAGGTGGGATTAGAAGTGGCGGAGCCGGAAACGGCCGTTTATTTGACCCCACTCTACTATTCTGAAGTCGGTGTCACCAATCGGATCAAAGCGCTGATGGAGCATCCGACTTCCCGTGTGCGGGCCGGATTTACCCGCAAGGCCCCATCGGTCAATATGCCGGGCTCCATCTTGAGCGAAGAACAGCAGCGGGCGGTTGCCATCGCCCTAGAGAATAAGGTGAGCGTGTTGACCGGTGGCCCCGGCACCGGCAAAACAACCACGCTGCGCGCGGTGCTCGATGGGTTGGATGCGCGGGGTAAAACCTGTGCGCTGGCGTCACCCACCGGCCGAGCGGCGAAACGGCTGGCGGAAGCCACCGGCCGTGAAGCCAAAACGATCCATCGACTGCTTGAGTTTAAGCCGGGGGAAGGGTGGGGGCGGAACGAAAGCAATCCGATTGATGCGGACATGGTGGTGATCGACGAGGTGTCGATGCTCGATGTGGTACTGGCCAACACACTACTCAAAGCGGTGGACATCAACAGCCATATTTTGTTTGTGGGGGATGTTGATCAGTTACCGTCTGTAGGGGCGGGGGATGTGCTGCGTGACTTGATCCGGTCAGAAGTCCCGGCCGTGATTCGGCTGACCCAAATTTTCCGCCAAGCGCAAGATTCGCTCATTGTGCAGAACGCCCATCTGATCAACCAAGGCAAGCTGCCGGTTACGCCCAAAGAAGCGACAGACTTCTTTATGTTTGTGAAGGAGGAGCCTGAGGAGTTGGCTGACCTGATTGTGGACCTGTGCAAGCGGCGCATTCCGGCCAAGTTTAAGCTGGACCCGTTTGACGATGTGCAGATTTTATGCCCAATGTACAACGGGGCAGTGGGGGTGACCAACATCAATAAGCTGATGCAGCAGGGACTAAACCCGGCCGGAAAACGCAAAGGGGAAAAAGCACTGGGCGGCCGGATGTTCCGTGAGGGGGACAAAGTGATGCAGACGGTGAACAACTATGATAAGAACGTCTTTAACGGCGACATCGGCCGGGTGACGGGGGTAGACACGGTACAGCAGTTGATCACGGTCAATATGGAGGGGATGCCTGTGGTGTATGACTTTTTGGAGGCGGATGAGCTGGTGCATGCATACGCGATTAGCGTGCATAAGTCACAGGGGAGCGAATACCCGTGTGTGGTGATTCCAGTGGTGACGCAGCATTACATGATGTTGCAAAGAAATCTACTGTACACGGCCGTAACCCGGGCCAAAAAACTGGTGATTTTAGCAGGCACCCGCCGCGCGTTAGGGATGGCAGTGAAGAACAACAAGGTCTCTCAGCGCCACACGGCGCTTGATTGGAGACTGACAAAAGGATAAAGAGGAAGGGATAGAGGATTAAAGATGGACAAAAAAGAAGAGTTGCTTTCAGCATTAAAAGAACGATATTTGCCGCCAGTTGATCAACTGCTTCAAATTACCCCTAAGCTCGAGATTTGGGCACCTTGGCTAAACTATACGGAACAATTTAACTTAACACGAGAGCATATTCCTCAGCTTATCCAGATGCTAGACGATGAGGACATTCTTTGGGCAGACTATGAAACAATGCCCGAAATTAATGATGCGCAAATCCATGCTTGGCGGGCTTTGTCAGAGTTGCCTTCAACAAAAGCCATTCCAAAGCTTTTGACTATATGGTCAGAAGCTGACCCAGAAAGTGATTTAGAAAATGAAGATATCTTAACTGTTCTTCATAAAATGGGGCCAATCTCAATTGATCTGGTTTCAAAAGCCCTAAATTCAAAGAAATACAGCTCCAGTATGAAGATTGGGCTATCAGAATGTTTAACAAAAATTGGTCAAAGCCATCCTGAATCAAGAAATAGAATCGCTAAGGTTCTGGGCAAAAAGCTAGCATCTTTTAAATCGAACGACCGGACTGTAAATGCTTTTTTGGTTGCTGGATTGATGAATCTTGATGGAGCCATTGATCGCATGTCTCTCATCGAGAGGGTTTACGAAAATCGGATGGCAGATTTAGGCATGTGTGGGGATTTAGAGGAGATTAAGGTTGAGTTAGGGCTCTTAGAAAAGCGAATAACGCCTCTACCTGAAGGGACTACTAATTGGATGCAAATTGATGCATTGATTGAGATGGAGCTTGAGCAAGAAGCCTTGGAGCGCGAACAGCGTAAGCTAAAGCAATCTGAACAAAAACGGCCGATTAAAAAGAAAGTGCGGCGTTTGAAGAAAGGAAAGCGAAAAAGTTAAGCTAGTACTTTGTCAAAGAAATATGGCTAGGTTGAAATCTCGAAAAAACACTTAAAGCGTCGTCATTTGGAAACAGCTGTCGTGTAAAAGAAGTTTGAAGAAGAAGTAGAATTTTGGCATAAAATCGGAATCTGCCAGATATATGCTACTGTAATTTAAAACGTTAGGTGTAAAACATAGCTTTTAAATAGAGTTGTCTCTAAGCGAAGAAACTTGAATTCTTGATGTTCAGGATCAGGATTTTAACAACTTAAATCTTGATCCTTCCCCGTTGAGCTTTAAACTTGGGACAATTATTTAAAGTTCAGCCCTCATTGTGCTGTCGCGAGTTGGGTTTGAAAGTAGTCAATTAACTTGGTTCGGCCGAAAAAAGCTGGTTAAGAAATCTGTGGATCTTCTTTGGGGAAATAAATTGAGCACACTGTAACAAAAGTATTTTAAATATGCCTCTATCTGGGATTTTTGAGATTGGTAGGATGATTAATCTTTAATCCTACAGATCACATAAATCCCAGAAAGCACAAGTGAAACTTATTTACGTTACAGAGTATTGAGTACACTGTAACAAAAGTATTTGCAAAATGTGACCTCGCCTTCGACACACTTCGGCAAGCTCAGTGCGGGTGCTCAGGCTACCCTTCTCGACGGAGGCTAAGGTCGCTACGCTTAAAGTCGAAGCCGGAACTCGCAGTCACATAGAATTAAGATTTTTAATGTTACAGAGTATTGAGGCTAAGGCAAAAAGTAATGCCCTGTATCTTTATCAACAAAGGTACCAACAAAGGCTTTGGCTAATATACTTGAGCGTATTTCCTTTTCTTGAAAACCAAACTTGCTAAAAACTGGTTGCCTGTAACATCAGTAAGCAATTTAGTGTCATAATTTAGGTCGATTTGAATGCTGATTAAAACTGAAAAAAAATGCATCATTTTTCCACACATACCCAAATGTGGTGGCACCTCATTAAAAAAGCAGTTTGACAAATCAAATCTCAAAGTATTTTATGATTATGAGTTCCCACCCAATAATCGTTTAAAGTATTTTCAAAAACTCTGTGACAGAAGAAATTGGGAGAGC
>JBCCSO010000370.1:0-5249 GCA_039199965.1 Chloroflexota bacterium
ATCGGCCGCTGTTGATATCAATCGGTATCCACCCAGCGCAGATGATTTGTGTGGAGCGTTAGCCGCGTACATCGGCAGGGGAACAACGGCAGGGCAGTTTGTGGTTGGGAACGGCGGATGCGAAGTTTTAGACCTAATTGCTAAGTCATTTATCGAGCCGGGAGATGAGGCGATTATTTGTCGGCCGACCTTTCCGATCTATGACTTGACCCTGCGCCGTTTGGGAGCCAATGTTGTGTATGCAGATTTGGACGAAGATTACAGCTATAATCCAGATCGAATTCTTTCTGCTGTAACTGACAAAACGAGGTTGCTTTACCTAACATCCCCGAATAACCCTACGGGATCAATTTTGACGCAGGCTCAACAAGACGCGATTATGAGTCAGCTTCCAGATCATGTGCTAGTCGTGGCAGACGAAGTCTACTGGCAATTTAATGATGCACCTGATCGAGCAGATTCATTAAAGTATGTGCAAGCCGGGGCTAACATAGTAATCTTGCACAGCTTCTCGAAACTATTTGGCTTGGCCGGACTGCGGATGGGATACGGCATTGCGCCCGAACCAATTGCGGAATACTTGCAGCGGGGGCAGCTGCCGTTTCACTCAAACGCACTGTCGATTACGGCTGCACTGGCCGCTGTGGCTGACCATGATCATATTGAAGAAACGATCTCACTGACGATGACGGAACGGCCGAAAATGTTTGCTGCTTTGGATCAGATGGCTGGCGTTACGGTTTATCCATCACAGGGCAATTTTATGCTGATTAAGCCGGAAAAAGATAGTAAGCAAGTTGAAGAAGGGCTGCAAAAAGAGGGAATTATCGTGCGGGAACTGACCGGTTTTTACATGCCCGGGTTTCTAAGAGTTTCTGTAGGCCAAACCCACGAAAATGAAGCCTTCATTGAAAAATTAGACCTTGTACTTAACGAGTAAAATTTTTCAGCCACTATTCATCTGATTCCTGACTTTTGATTGATTGAAGTCTGAAATCTATCGCAGGAGAATGAACATGCCTGACAACGTTGAGCCGTTTTTTCTATTTAATCCAGTTGATGGGGAGTTTCATATCACGAGCCGTTTTAATACCCCCAGAGACTATTCGCCAAACGGTAGACATGAAGGTGTAGACCTGCGTGTTAAAACCCGTACGGGTGGCTTGCGCAACATTCTGGCGGCGCAGCGGGGGACAGTTGATCGAATCCGGCACAAAACAACCGGCTTGGGCATTTATGTCAAAATCGATCATGAATGGCCTGACGGAAACAGCTATTCGACATGGTATGGACACATGTCAAAGGTCAATCCAAATCTGAAAGTAGGTCAGTTTGTGCAGGCGGGTGATGTTTTGGGCGTGGGTGGTTCAACCGGTAATTCAACCGGCCCCCATTTGCACCTGACCTTGCAGCATCATGGACATGGGATGAGCGGCTATGTTCTGCCTGATATCGTCAATCCTACCAATATGATTCGGTTGAACGCCAGCCACTCTGCCTTTGATCAGATGGCGTTTGTTCAGGATGTGACAGCCCCTGATGGGATGATGATCGAGGCGGGTAAAGCGTTTGTTAAAACGTGGCGCGTTAAAAACGTGGGTTCCACCACATGGGGAAACGGGTACAGAATGGTCCATGTGGATGGGGATCAGATGGGAGCCCGATTGGATGAGTTTCCGATTCCGGCCGCCAAACCGGGAGAAGAAGTTGAAATCTCCATCCCGATGCGGGTACCAAATCGAACTGGATTTGTGAATTCTGTATGGCAGCCTAGAAACGCGCGCGGCCAGCTCTTTCTGTTCGAGATGTACGTGGAAGTGGTGGCTTTAAAACGTACCCTGCGTGACGAAATGAGCTTTGTGTCTGATGTAACTATCCCTGACGGCACCGATGTGGTTGAGGGTGAGACCTTCTTAAAAACGTGGCGTGTCAAAAACACAGGGACATCAACTTGGAAAGACTACACGCTTGAATACATTGGCGATCCGTTCGGCCGTGATAGCCGGATGGGGGCTCCGCTGGCACTCAGCATTCCGTTTGCCCGGCCGAATCAGACAATCGATGTATCGGTTTCTCTGACAGCCCCATCAGCACCCGGCACCCATCGCAGTACGTGGCGCCTGCGCAAAAAAGATGGGGGACTGTTCGGCCAACAGCTTTTTGCTGAAATTAAAGTCTCTGAAGAAATTAAACCGGCCGGCGTTGATGGCTTGAGCCATATTGATGATGTGACGGTGCAGGACGGCACAGAGCTGGTACCGCAGCAGAAGATTCAAAAAGTGTGGCGCATACGGAACAGCGGCACAACCGAATGGGGAGATGGCTATACGGTTGCTCATATCGGTGGGAATCGGATGGGTGGTAACGCACAGCAGCCGCTACCGGTCGCTAAGCCGGGTGAGATTGTGCATATTGTGGTGGACATGGAAACGCCGGTTGAAGCGGGAGAGTACACCGGCCGCTGGCGAGCAAAGGGACCAAACGGGCAGCCTTTTGGTGAAGAGCTAACCATCGCTATAAAAGTGGCAGACCTTACCGGCCAAGACAACTATCGGTTTATTCGGGACGTAACCATTCCAGACAACACCATCATGCAGGCGGGGCAAACGCTGCGTAAAGTGTGGCAAGTGCGCAATACCGGTTTGACCAGTTGGGGGAATGGATACACACTGCGCTTTGTGGACGGGGAAAATCTTGCAAACAGCGACTCATTTCCACTGCCCAATGCGCAGCCGGGACAAACGGTCGATGTGGCCATTGATATTACGAGTCCAACCACGCCCGGTACTCATAAAACAAGCTGGCGGCCGTTTAATTCACAGAATCAGCCGTTTGGGTTTGAAATGTTTGCACTGATTCGGACACCGGCTCCAGTTGTGACCGGCCGCCGCTCGGAGGCTAGACTCAAAGAGCACACGACGTTCCCTAACGGCACAAAAGTGACTGTTGGTGAGACGTTTACAAAGCAGTGGACCATCTCTAACACAGGTGAATCAACGTGGGGTGCAGGGTTCACGCTAGCGTTTGTGGATGGGGATCACATGGGCGGACCAGCCAGTGTAGCGATTAGGCCCACACGGCCGGGGCAGTCTGTGTTGGTAGGGGTGCCGTTGACAGCCCCATCAGTGCCGGGTGAGTATTTGGGTCGCTGGCGGATGCGTGACGCGCAAGGGAAGCTGTTTGGTTCACCGTTCCAAGTGCGGATCATAGCGGAACCAGTGGGCACGGCGGTTGATTTGCTGCCTTTCATGAAAGGTGACGGCCGTTTGTATGAGATGAAGCATTTCTTCCACAACGGACAGGGGCAGCAGCGGGTACAAACTCAGATAGAGGGTGATACCTTTTATCATGTCAAAAATAGCGAGTGGGAAGAGCTGTGGTCGGACGACTTCTTTATCTATCGCGGAACAGATACCTCTCCGGGGAGCGGTAACTTTTACCGGCTGAGCGAAGACGGTAAGCACGGCAGCAGATGGATCCCGCGCAAAATGACAGTGGGGCAGGAGTTTCGGCGCAAACCTTTGGTGACGCTCCAGCGAAAAGATAACTGCCAAAAAATTGATCGAGGTAGTGGATTCCATGAGACTTGGATTCGGCTAGACAATGTGTTGGACGAACTGGTACTGCCAGATGTGCAAAATCGGGATGGGAAAGGAATAAGGGTGAAAGATGTGATGGTGCTGACCGGCATGCACGCGGCTGGTGATGGCCCCGGTGCTGCATTTGAACGGTATTACTATGCCAAAAAATATGGCCTAGTTATGTGGGAAGGATTAGATACGGGGCACAACGGCCGCTCGTTTATGGTGGAGGAGCACAAGCCGGGGGATCGGCCGAACAACGTGCGCGAAACATTGCGGTGTGGACCTTTTTAGAGTGGTAAGTAATAAGTAACAAGTGTGAAGTGTTGGTCTTCTTGCTTTACACTTCTTACTTTATACATGTATCGTCGAATTCCGATAATCCTTTTGATACTTGTGCTTTTGGGGACCGCCTTTGCACTGGGCCGAATCATCCTGCAATATCAGGAGTATCCGTTTTTCTATGATGAAGCGATTCACGCAAACGGTGGTCTAGCACTGGCGATAGAATTGCAAAATAGCAACCTACCGGGATTTGCCCAAGAGCTTTACAGCCAAGGGTTTTATCCACCTACTTTCTCAGTAGCGAAAGCGTTTGCCTATATGCTGTTTGGCTCAACGACGTCCGTTGCTCGTGGGTTTAGCCTAGTATGTTTGATTCTGGCCCTTTTGGTGATTTTTCTTTTTAGCCAGCGATTGTGGGTTGATTTTGTAGGTGGCAACATTGTACGAGGGGGCCGGGAAGACGGCCGCTTTCTGATTGTTAGCGTATTGCGCCGCTCCTTTGGATTCCACGAAGAGTTAACTGCCCACCAGCATCTAGCCGGGTGGGTTGGGTTGGTGGCCGTGCTGCTAACACTGACCTCACTTCCTTTGCTTAACGCATCCACACACGTCATGATGGAAGCTCCCGGACTGTTGGTCAGCTTTATCTTTTTGTGGCTGTACTATCGGACCTTTGCGGTTAGCACTTTGGATGGAACTCACGCTCGGCCGACCGCTGCTGACAAACGCGGATTCACTTTGACCAGTGTTATGTTAATGGCGGTCTTCCTGACGAAATACACCTACGGGGTCGCTATGCTGGGGACCGTGGCCATTATGGAACTGACAATGCTTGACTGGCGCAGCGCGCGCCAGCTGCGCCAAATGGGTAGTCCATTGCTTACGGCGGCTGTGGCTCCTTTTCGGCCGGGGTTTAACCGCTGGCTGTATTTGTTTGGCCCGTTTGTGCTTTTGCTGGTTTGGTGGTTTGGTGCGCCGTTCAAGCTTGAACAATTTTTTGGCTATGCCACGGCCCAGCCCAATGATGCGCAGTGGTCGCTCAACGCCCTGTTCTTTTATCCGCGAAACATTGCGCTGCAGCAGCTGCCATCCCCGCTGTTTGGGCTCATTTCTATTTTGGGATTGGTCTGGTCGCTGCGTCATTTTTCCCGGCCGGGGATGAGGCTGTTGCTTATTTACTTCTTGGTCGGCATGCTGGAGATGTTCCTGAATTTTCCCAAGATTCCCCGCTTTGTGGTGACCTTTTTGCCCGCTATGCACATCTTGACGGGTATGCTTTTGGTTTCAGCGTTTAGCTCTTGGCTTTTAGCTTTTAGCCGTCAGCCTTCATCGCGCACAGATGGTAAACGCCCAATTGGGCGCTTCTCACTTTTTACTTCTCAC